>JAKAZP010000155.1 GCA_021815905.1 Pseudomonadota bacterium
GGGAGACTCCGCGGCGACGCCGCCGAAGCGCGCGTACACCGCGGGCGCCGGCGGCGGGAGCGACGCGTGGAGCGTCGCGGCGGTGTCGCTCAGGAACTGCTCGGCCGCGGGAAAGACCGCCGCGTACAGTCGGCGGCAGAGCGCGTACGCCTCGGCTCCAATCCAGGCCTCGGGCAGCAGCGGCGGCGGCAGCAGCGGATCCTTGAGATGGATCCGGCGGTACTCGTGGATGAGCAGTGTGCGGATCACGAACGCCGATCGGGCCGGAAGCGCCTGGGCCGCCGTGACGGCGGCGGCCACGGGGGCGAACGTGTCACGAAAGCGGCGGTAACGCCGCGCCAGCTCGCCCAGGTTCCAGCCCTCCGCCGCGAGCCGGCGATCCCGCTCGAGCGCCTCCGTCCGGCTCGACAGCAGCCACGCGTCCTGCGCGCATCCGAGCGTCGCGAGCCAGCCGCGAGCCTCCTCCAGAGAGCAGGCCGGGTGGGCATACACCCCCGGCGCGAGCGCTCCGAACCCGAGCCAGCGCAGCTTCTGCCTGAGCACGCGGCGCGAGCGTCGAGCGGCCGGCGCCAGCAGCGCGAGCGTCCAGCGCCCGTCCCAGGCCATCGGCTGCACGGCGTAGATGCGCCGGGTCGCCTCGGCGAAGAGCGTCCGGCCGCTTTCCGTCAGGCGGTACTGCGAGCGGCGGCCGAGTCGGCTCGCCTCGAGCCAGCCTTGCGCCGCGAGGCGACCTGCCGCCGTGCGCACCAGGCGCTCCGCGAGCCCGAACGGGCGGGCGAGCTCGATCAGGCTCCCGAGCGTCACCGCGCCGCCGCGCGGCGCGATGGCGTCGCCGAAGATGGTGAGGAGAAGGGAGCCGCCGCGCAGCGGGCGCTGGCTGCGAAAGCGCCGCAGCAGCGTCTCGACCGCCGCGGCGAGCGGATCGCGGGCAGGGCTCATGTCCGCGCATTCTGGCACCGATTTTCTCGTGACACAAAAGGTTGCCATGTTATCCTAAGAGTGTGTCACGTTTGCGGAGCCGAGGCGCCGAGCCATGTACACCCAGGCACTGGATTCCCAAGGCGGCGAGCCTGCGGCGGCGGCGGCCGCGGGGACGCCGCTCGAGCGGCGCTTCGAGGAGCGGATCGCCCGCGATGAGAAGATCGAGCCCAAGGACTGGATGCCCGACGCCTACCGCCAGACGCTCGTGCGCCAGATCTCCCAACACGCTCACTCCGAGATCGTCGGCATGCTGCCCGAGGGCAACTGGATCACCCGCGCGCCCTCGCTGCGCCGCAAGGCGGTGCTCATCGCCAAGGTGCAGGACGAGGGCGGCCACGGCATGTATCTCTACAGCGCCGCCGAGACGCTCGGCGTCTCGCGTGAGGAGTTGGTGGCGCAGCTGCTCGACGGCAGGGCCAAGTACTCGAGCATCTTCAACTACCCGACGCTCACCTGGGCGGACGTGGGCGCCATCGGCTGGCTGGTCGACGGGGCGGCCATCATGAACCAGATTCCGCTCTGCCGCTGCTCCTACGGCCCCTACGCCCGCGCGATGGTGCGCATCTGCAAGGAGGAGAGCTTTCACCAGCGCCAGGGGTTCGAGATCATGCTCGCGCTCGCCCGCGGCACGTCCGGGCAGCGCGCGATGGCGCAGGACGCGCTCGATCGCTGGTGGTGGCCGTCGCTCATGATGTTCGGCCCGAGCGATGCCACCTCGGTGCACACCGCGCAGTCGATGCGCTGGCGCATCAAGCGCTTCTCGAACGACGAGCTGCGGCAGAAGTTCGTCGACGTCACCGTGCCCCAGGCGCAGTTCCTCGGGCTCGGCGTGCCCGACCCCGAGCTGCGCTTCGACGAGGCGACACAGCACTACGTCACGGGCAGCATCGACTGGAGCGAGTTTCAGGCGGTGCTGCGCGGTCAGGGTCCGTGCAATCGCGAGCGGCTCGAGGCGCGCCGCGCGGCGCACGAGGACGGCCGCTGGGTGCGCGAGGCGGCCGCCGCCCATGCCGCCCGGCGCGCCGCACGCGGGCGCTCGAAGGAGATCGCGGCATGAGCGAGACCTGGCCGCTCTACGAGGTGTTCATCCGCTCGCGCTCGGGACTCGAGCACAAGCACGTCGGGAGCCTGCATGCGGCGGATGCGCGCATGGCGGTCGAGCACGCGCGCGATGTCTACACGCGGCGCCAGGAGGGCGTGAGCATCTGGGTGGTCCGCTCGAGCGACATCGTCGCCTCCGACCCGGAGGAGGCGGAGGCGCTGTTCGAGCCCGCGCGCGACAAGGTGTACCGGCATCCGACCTTCTACGTGATCCCGGATGAGGTGAAGAATCTGTGAGCGCCGAGCCCGCATCGGGCGCAACGCCCGCCGAGGCGCGCTTGCGCTACCTGCTGCGCCTCGCCGACACGAGCCTCGTTCTCGGGCAGCGCCTCGGAGAGTGGGTGGGGCACGCGCCGGAGCTCGAGGAGGACCTGGGGCTCGCCAACATCGCGCTCGATCTGATCGGGCAGGCGCGGCTGCTGCTCACTTACGCCGGCGAGGTCGAGGGCAAGGGGCGCGATGAGGATGCGCTCGCCTTCCTGCGCGATGCGCCGGAGTTCCTCAATCTCTCCCTCGCCGAGCAGCCGAACGGGGATTTCGCCCAGACCCTCGTGCGGCAGTTCCTGATCGATTCCTGGCAGCTCGAGCTGTTCGAGGCGCTCACGCGCTCGAGCGATGCGCGCCTCGCCGAAATCGCCGCCAAGGCGGTGAAGGAGATCCGCTACCACCTGCGCTTCAGCAGCGGCTGGATGGTGCGCCTCGGGGACGGCACTCCCGAGAGCCACGAGCGCATGCAGCGCGCGCTCGAGAGGCTCTGGCGCTTCACGGATGAGCTGTTCGCCCCCGATGCGCTCGATGAGCAGATGGCCGCGAGCGCCATCGGCCCGAGCCTCGCGACGCTCTTGCCGCAATGGGACGCGCGCGTCGATGCGGTGCTCGCGGAGGCGACGCTCTTCCGCCCGAAGGACGAGCGTCATCCCTGGCACGGCAAGCGCGGGGTGCACACCGAGCATCTCGGCCATCTGCTCGGGGAGATGCAGCATCTTCAGCGTGCCTACCCCGGTGCCCGATGGTAGCGGCGGGAGCCACCGAGCGGCGTGCGCAGCGCCTCGAGCCTCTCGAGCAGCGCATCTGGCAGGCCCTGCGCGACGTCGCGGATCCCGAGATCCCGGTCCTCAGCATCGTCGAGCTCGGCATCGTCCGCCACGTACGCGAGGAGCGGGACGGACGAGTGCACGTGGGGCTGACGCCGACCTACTCCGCGTGCCCGGCGACGGAGGTCATTCTCCAGGCGGTGCGCGCCCGGCTCGATGAGCAGGGCCTGCGCGAGGTGGTGGTGGATCCGGTACTGTCGCCCCCCTGGTCGAGCGAGTGGCTGAGCGATGAGGGCCGGCGCAAGCTCGAGGTCTTCGGCATCGCCGCGCCCCGCGCGAGCGAAGCGTCCCGCATCTCCTGCCCCCGCTGCGCGAGCAGCGCGGTCGAGCGGGTGAGCGAGTTCGGCTCGACGCCCTGCAAGGCGCATTACCGCTGCGGCGCCTGCCTCGAGCCCTTCGACGTCTTCAAGTGCCTCTGAGCCGATGCTGAAGTTCCACAGGCTGCGCGTCGCGGCGGTGCGCCCGGAGGCGGAAGAGGCGGTCGCCGTCGACCTCGAGGTGCCGTCCGCGCTCGAGCGCGAGTATCGCGGAGTCCCGGGGCAGCACATCGTGCTGCGCGCCGAGGTGGCCGGGGAGGAGCTGAGACGCACCTACTCGCTCGTGAGCTCCCCCGGGGAATATCCGCTGCGCATCGTCGCCCGGGCGCATCCGGGCGGGCGCATGTCGGAGCATCTCGCCGGGAAGCTGCGCGCGGGAGAAGACCTCGAGGTGCTGCCGCCGAACGGCAGTTTCACCCCGCATGCGAGCGGGTCGGGCGGGCTGCGGGTCGCCTTCGCCTCCGGCTGCGGCATCACCCCGATCGTGTCGATCGCCCGCGCCGTGCTCTCGGACCCCGCCAACCGCATGGTGATCTTCTACGGCAATCGAAGCGGCGCGCGGGCGATGTGTCTGGAGGAGCTCGAAGCGATCAAGGACCGCCATCTCGATCGCCTGTCGCTGCACTTCCTGATGAGCGGGGAGCCGCAGGAAGTCGAGCTCTACAACGGCCGCATCGATGCCGGGAAGGTACGCGCGCTCGGCGGGGTCTTCTTCGAGCCGGGCTCGGTGCTCGAGTACTTCGTGTGCGGCCCCGGCAACATGATCGAGACGGTCTCGAGCACGCTCGGCGCCCTCGGCGTGCCGCCCGAGCGGATCCGGGCGGAGCACTTCACCGTCTCCGGCGCATCGGCCGCGCCCGCCGCCGTCGGCGCGCAGCGGAGCGAGCCGGCCACCGCGGGTGCGGCGCGCGAGAGGGCGTCGGCGCCTGCGCCCGCCGGCGCCTCGGGCCCCACCCCGAGTGCGGAAGTCGCCGAGGTCACGGTGCTCATGGACGGGCGCCGGCGCTCCTTCTCCATGCGCATGAACGACGAGAGCATCCTCGACGGAGCGGCCCGGGCGGGGATCGAGTTGCCGTTCTCCTGCCGCGCCGGGGTCTGCTCGACCTGCCGGACGAAGGTCGTGCGCGGGGAGGTCAGGATGGCGCAGAACTACGCGCTGGAGGATTGGGAGCTCGAGCAGGGCTACGTTCTCGCCTGTCAGTCACAGGTGAAGACCCCGGTGCTCGAGCTCGACTACGACGAGAAGTGAGGCCCCCGGCATGAGCCACGAGTGCATCCTGTTCGAGCTGAGCGAGGGCATCGCCCGGCTCACCCTCAACCGGCCGGAGCGGCTCAACAGCTTCAATGTCAGGATGCACGAGGAGGTGAGGGAGGCGCTCGGCCGGGTGGCCGGGGACTCTTCCGCCCGCGTGCTCGTCATCACCGGAGCGGGTCGGGGCTTCTGCGCGGGTCAGGATCTCGGGGACCGGGCGGTGGCCCCGGGCGCGGCGCCCCCCGATCTCGGGGTCTCCATCGAGCGCGATTACAAGCCGCTCGTGCTCGCTCTGCGGCGCCTGCCGCTGCCCGTGATCGCCGCGGTCAACGGGGTGGCCGCGGGGGCCGGCGCGAACCTCGCGCTCACCTGCGACCTCGTCATCGCCGCGCGCTCGGCGAGCTTCGTGCAGGCATTCTCGAAGATCGGCCTCATTCCCGACACCGGCGGCACCTGGCTCCTGCCGAGGCTCCTCGGGCAGGCGCGGGCCATGGGACTCGCACTGCTCGGGGAAAAGCTGCCGGCGGCGCAGGCCGCGGAATGGGGCCTCATCTGGCGCTGCGTCGATGACAGCGAGCTCGCGGGCGAGGTCGACAGCCTGGCGCGCGCGCTCGCCTGCGCCCCCACCCGGGGCCTCGCCCGCACCAAGCAGGCGATGTACGAAGGCTGGTCGCGCACGCTCGAGGCGCAGCTCGACGTCGAGCGCGATTTCCAGCGCGAGCTCGGCAGGTCCGCCGACTACGCCGAAGGCGTCGCGGCGTTCCTCGCGAAGCGCGCGCCCGGCTTCTCGGGGAAGTAACGCATGTCGACCCAGCTTCAGAGCTTCGTCGCCGGGCGCTGGCAGTCCGGCTCCGGGGCGCCCGCGAGCCTGCGCGATGCGACGACGGGCGAGGTCATCGCGAGCGTGAGCGCCGAGGGCCTCGACTTCGCCGCGATGCTCGAGCACGCGCGCCGGGTCGGCGGCGCGAGCCTGCGCCGCCTCACCTTCCACGAGCGCGCCGCGCGTCTCAAGGCGCTCGCGAAATATCTCACCGAGCGCAAGGATGACCTGTACCGGCTCTCGTACGCGACCGGGGCGACGCGCGCGGATTCCTGGATCGACATCGACGGCGGGATCGGCACGCTCTTCGCCTACGCCAGCAAGGGCATGCGCGAGCTCCCCGACGCCCACGTCTACCTCGACGGAGCGCTCGAGACGCTGTCGAAGTCCGGCGCCTTCCTCGGACAGCACATCTGCGTGCCGCTCGAAGGGGCGGCCGTGCACATCAATGCGTTCAACTTTCCGGTCTGGGGCATGCTCGAGAAGCTCGCCCCGACACTGCTCGCCGGCGTGCCGGCGATCGTCAAGCCCGCGACCGCCACCGCGTATCTCACCGAGCGCGCCGTCCATCACATCATCGAGTCGGGACTTCTCCCCGAGGGCTCGCTGCAGCTCATCTGCGGCGGCGTCGGCGACCTGTTCGATCATCTGACGTGCCAGGACGTCATCGCGTTCACCGGCTCGGCATCCACGGCACGGAAGCTTCGCACCCACCCGCGGGTGATCGAGCGCTCGGTGCGCTTCACCGCCGAGACCGACTCGCTCAACTCCTCGATCCTCGG
>JAKAZP010000156.1 GCA_021815905.1 Pseudomonadota bacterium
GCGCAAGCGCGACGCCGAGCGGCTGATTCTCCATCGCCGCGACGTCCTGCTCCGCGCTTCGCGCGGCGAAGCCGCTCGCGAGCGCGAGCGCGGGCGGCTGCGCCACCTCGCGGACCGCCTGGGCGAGCGGCCAGGGATCGCGCGAGGCCTCGTAAGGTCGCGACAGCGGCAACACCCCGGGCGTCGCGGCCGCCGCTGCGCGGCCCGGCGCGGGCGAGCCTTGAAGGAGACTCGCCGCGCTCGCGGCGGGCGCGGCGGCCGTCGCCGGCCGCGTGCCCTCGAGCGCTCGCTCGATCGCGCGAAACACGAACTCGTGGATCTGGCGGCTGTCGCGGAAGCGCACCTCGAGTTTCGCCGGATGCGCATTCACGTCGACCAGGCGCGGATCGAGCGTGAGGTGCAGCACGTACGCGGGGTATCGGCCGTGATAGAGCACGTCGCGATATCCGAGCCGCACCGCGCTCATGAGGAGCTTGTCGCGCACATTTCGGCCGTTGACGAACCAGTACTGCTCGTCGGGCTGCGCGCGCGCGGCGGTCGGCAGCGCGATCCAGCCGGAAAGACGCACCGGGCCCGCGGAGTGCTCGACGGCGATCGAGCGCTCGAGGAACTCCCTGCCGAGCACCTGCGCCAGACGCTCTTTCTCGTCCCCCTCGCCCGTCTCACTCACGCTCGCCGGCGCATCGAGCAGCAAGCGCTCGCCGCTTCGCAGCCGGAACGACACTTCGGGCCGTGAGAGCGCGAGGCGCTCCATGAGGCGGGCGATGTGGCCCGACTCGGTGGTGGCCGTGCGCACGAACTTGCGCCGGGCGGGCACATTGAAGAAAAGGTCGCGCACCTCCACGCTCGTGCCGTGCGGATGCGCCGCGGGGCGCGGCGCGCTCGCGGCGCCCCCGTCGACGGCGATCTCGGCGGCGCGCTCGGCGCCCGCGGGATGCGAAGTGACCCGCAGGCGGGCGACCGAGCCGATGGAGGGCAGCGCTTCCCCGCGAAAGCCGAGCGTGGTGATCGACTCCAGGTCCTCGAGCGATGCGATCTTGCTGGTCGCGTGCCGGCGAACCGCGATTTCGAGCTCCCCGGGCTCTATTCCGCAGCCGTCATCGCGCACGCGAATGAGGCCGACTCCGCCGCGCTCGATGTCGACTTCGATGCGGCGCGCACCGGCATCGAGACTGTTCTCGATGAGCTCCTTGACGACGGAAGCCGGCCGCTCGATTACTTCGCCCGCGGCGATCTGGTCGATGAGCTCGCTCGGGAGGATGCGGATGGGCATGGGCCCGCAAGTCTACGGGCCTCGGGCGCCCGAGGCTAATTGCCGGCGACGAGGCGGTCCAGGCGCTTCCGGCGTTCCTGCGCGAACAGCGTGCCGGCGGGCGGATGCTGGCGGAAATACGCCTTGACCCCGCGGAAGACCGCCTCCGCAATCCGGTTCTGATACCCGCGCGTGCGCAGCTTCAGCTCTTCCCTCGGGTCGGAGAGATAGTCGGTCTCGATCAGCATCGAGGGAATGTCGGGGGACTTCAGCACCACGAACGCGGCCTGCTGCACCGCCGGCTTGCGGACCGGGATCGAGCGATCGAGGGAGGCGAGCACCGTGCGCCCCGCGGTCATGCTCGCGCTGATCGTGGCCGTCTGCGACAGGTTGAGCAGCACGGAGGCCAGCGTGCCGGAGGTGTGGGCGATCGGAATCCCGCCCATGAGGTCCGCCGCGTTCTCGCGCTGGGCGAGAATGCGCGCCGCCGCGCTCGAGGCGCCCCGGAGCGAGAGGATGTAGACCGATGCGCCGTCGACCTGGCGGTCCCCGACATCGTCGCAGTGAATGGAAACGAAGAGATCCGCGTGCGCCCGCTGCGCGATGATCCGCCGCTCGCGCAGGGGAACGAACACGTCGCTGTCGCGGGTCATCACGGCGCGCATGCCGCGCTGCGCGTCGATCAGTCGCGCGAGGACCCGGCCGATCGCGAGCGTGATGTTCTTCTCCTCGGTCCCGTGCGGCCCGATGGTTCCCGGATCGACGCCGCCGTGGCCGGGATCGACCGCGACGATGATGTCCCGGCCGCTGTCGACCGGGGCGTGGGCCGCGCGAATCGCCTCGAGCGGGGATCGCGCCGCCGGGCTCGCCGCGGCAGGGACCGCTCCCTCGTCGCCGAGCAGGATCGAGAGCTGGCGGCCGTAGCGGCCGAGGTTGAGCCACCGGGCAGTCACGGCGGCCGGGCCGCGCAGCGTGAACACCAGGCGCAGGGCGCCGTTGGGGCGCCGGCCCATGCGCACGTCGCTGACGAGGCCGACGACGCCGGGCAGGCGCAGCCGGGGCGCCGCCTCGGTCGCGGGCAGATCGATCACGGCGCGAAAGGGGTGATCGAGGGTGAAATACCTCTCGCCCGTGAACCGTGAGAGCCTGAGTATCACGCGTGCGCCCGAGTCCAGGGATCGCACGCGCACCGCTTCGAGACGGGCATCGGCCGCCCGCACAGGCTGCGGCACGGCGGCGGCGGCGGCGCCGAGCGCGAGCAGCAGGAGGGCCCCAATCCGAAACACTTTAATTTTCATTAAGTTTGCGGCGCTACTTGACTCATAATCTACGGGCCGCGCCGAAACTTTTCAACCGTGCGTCGGCTCCTTCCCGGCCGCTTGCAGCCTTTTCAGCCACTCCTCTCCCGTCGAGGTGCCGGCGCGAAGCTCCGCCTGATGCGCTTCGGCTCCCGCCGCGAGCCTCACGATGAGGTCCGGAGGAGGCAGGAATCCCGCGCCCCGCTCGGGCCATTCGATGAGCCACAGGCAGCCCGCGCGCGCCCATTCCCGCAAGGCGAGCGGCTCGAGCTCCTCCGGGTCCTCGAGGCGATAGAGATCGAGGTGCAGGAGCGTCCGCGGTCCGAGCTCGAAGAGCTGCAGCAGGGTGTAAGTCGGGCTGCGTACGCGCTCGGTGACGCCGCACGCCCGCAGAAAGCCGCGTGCGAAAGTCGTCTTGCCGGCCCCGAGCCCGCCTGTCAGATGGACCGTTGCGAGCGGTTGGCCCGCTCCCGGACGCGCGCGCGCCAGCCGCGCCCCGAGCGCCTCGGTCGCCTCGGGCGAGTTCAGAGATTCACGCAGTTGCGCAGCTCCCGGGCGACATCGCCCGCCAGCAGTCCGCGCTCGCCCGCGCGGGCCGCGGCATCGCCCGCCATGGCGTGCACCAGCACCCCGACGCGCGCGGCGAGCCATGGGTCGCGGCACTGCGCCAGCAACCCGGCGATGGTGCCCGTCAGCACGTCGCCCATGCCGGCGCTCGCCATGCCCGGATTGCCGCGCTCGCAGAGTCCCGGCGTGCGTCCGGCGGTGCCGACCAGCGTTCCCGCGCCTTTCAACACCACCGTGCCGCGATAGCGATCGACGAGTCGATCGAGAGCCGCCAGACGATCGCGCTGGATCTCATCGGTGCTGACGCCGAGCAGGCGCGCCGCCTCGCCCGGGTGTGGTGTCAGGATCCAGTTCTCGCGCGCCGCGGCGCCGCTTTCGGCGATGATGTTGAGCGCGTCGGCATCGACCACCAGCGGCTTGTCGCAGCGCAATACGCTCGCGAGCGCCTCGTGGGCCCAGGGCGCGCGCCCGAGCCCCGGACCGATGGCGACGATCTGCGCGTGCTCGAGCGCCTCGGCGAGCGCGGCATTCCCGGTGAGCGGGAGGCAGATGAGCTCGGGGCGCCCGGGTGAGATCGCCGCGACGTTCTCCGGCGCGACGGCGACCGTCACGAGTCCCGCCCCGACGCGCAGACACGCTTCGCCCGCAAGGCGCATCGCCCCCGGCATTCCGCTGCCGCCCCCGACCAGGAGCACGCGCCCGAAGTCTCCCTTGTGAGCGGCGCGCCGCCGGCGCGGCAGTGCGCGCTGGATCTCCGGCTCCACGATCCGCTCGAGCCGCGGGGCGCTCTGGCCGGCCGCGGCGAAGGCCTCCCCGGATGCGCTCACCTCGAGGTCATCGAAGAACACCGCTCCGGCGAACTCCGGTCCGTCGCCGATGAACAGCCCGGTCTTCAGGCCCACGAACGTGACGGTACAGTCGGCGCGCACCGTGTCCCCGAGCGGCACGCCGGTGTCGCTGTCGAGCCCCGAGGGCACATCGAGCGCAAACACCGGTCGTCCGGCCTGGTTGATGTCGCGGATGACGCGCGCGATCTGCTCGCGCGGTCCGCCGCGCAGGCCCGTCCCGAGCAGCGCATCGACGATCACTTCGCCGTCCCGGAGCCGCGCCGCCTCATAGGGCCGGATATTGCCGCCGCTCGCGCGCAGATCCTCCCACGCCTGATGCGCATCGCCCTGAAGCAGCTCGGGCGAGGTGGCCGTGAGCACCGTGACCGTGAGTCCCGCCGCCTGGGCGAAGCGCGCGAGCACGTAACCGTCGCCGCCGTTGTTGCCCGGTCCGCAGGCGATCGCGATCCGGTGCGCCATGGGCCAGCGGGTGCGCAGGTACCTGAGCGCCGCCTCCCCCGCGCGCTTCATGAGCGTGTAGCCCGGGATGCCGAGCGCCCCGATGGCGTAAGCATCGAGCGCGCGCACCTGAGCGGTGGAGTAGAGTGAGGTCGGCAGCGCCACGGGCACGATTATACTGAGAGTGCCGTGCCAGCCATGACCCAACCGCCGCTCGATCCGCGCGCGGCCAAGCGCAAGCTCGTGGTCCGCGCCCGGGAGCTCGGCTTCGAGCGGGTGGGGATCGCCGGGGTCGAGATCCCGCAGGACGAGCAACACCTGGTGCGCTGGCTCGAGGCGGGCTTCGAGGGCGAGATGCACTACATGCGCCGTCATGGCCGGATGCGCGGCCGCCCCCGGGAGCTCGCGCCGGGCAGCGTGCGCGTGGTGAGCGCGCGGATGAACTACTGGCCGGCGGATGCCCGGGCGGCCGATGCGGCGCTGTCGGATCCCGGGACGGCGTACGTCTCGCGGTACGCCCTCGGGCGGGACTATCACAAGGTGATGCGCGCGGCGCTTGCGCGCCTCGCGCGCGAGCTGGCCGCGGACATCGGGCCGTTCGGCTACCGGGTTTGCGTCGACAGCGCCCCGGTGCTCGAGAAGGCGCTCGCACGCGATGCCGGTCTCGGCTGGATCGGCAAGCACACCAACCTGATCGCGCGCGAGGCGGGGTCTCTGTTCTTTCTCGGGGAGATCCTGACGGATCTGCCGCTGCCCCTCGACCAGCCGGCGAGCGAGCATTGCGGCAGCTGCACGGCCTGCATCGAGGCGTGCCCGACGCGCGCGATTCTCGGCCCCCATCGGCTCGATGCGCGCCGCTGCATCTCCTACCTCACCATCGAGCACCGGAGCGCGATTCCCCGCGAGCTGCGAGCCGCGCTCGGCAACCGCATCTACGGCTGCGACGACTGCCAGCTCGTGTGCCCCTGGAACAAGTTCGCGCGCAGCGCCTCGCATCCGGACTTCAAGGTGCGCCACGGGCTCGATGCCGCGCGCCTCACCGACCTTTTCGCCTGGACCGGGCGCGACTTCGAGGAGCGCATGCGCGGATCGGCGATCTATCGCATAGGCTACGAGCGCTGGCTGCGCAACATCGCGGTCGCGCTCGGCAACGCGCCGCCCTCGGACGAGGTCGTCGAGGCGCTCGAGCGGCGCCGCGCGGACGCCTCCGCGCTCGTGCGCGAGCACATCGACTGGGCGCTCGAGCGCCAGCGCGAAGCGCGCCCGCGCTTCAGCGCCGGGCCTGGAGGTTGTCGATGAGACGCGCGCGCCCGAGACGCGCGGCCGTCAGCACCACCAGGCGCCCGCCGGCGGCGTGCGGCGCGCCGAGATCGCAGGCGCGGCGGATGGCGAAGTAATCCGGGCGAAAGCCCGCCTCGAGAAGTGCCCGAGTGCCGTCGCGCTCGAGGGCGGCGAAGTCGTCCTCGCCGGTCTCCAGCCGGCGCACCGCCTCGAGCAGGGTGCGGTACAGCACCGGCGCCCGGGCGCGCTCCTCCTCGGTCAGGTACTGATTGCGCGAGCTCATGGCGAGGCCGTCGGTATCCCGCACCGTGGGGGCGGCGACGATCTCGACCGGCATGCACAGATCCGTGACCATGCGCCGGATGATCGTGAGCTGCTGGAAATCCTTCTCGCCGAAGACGGCGACGTCGGGCTCGACGATGTGAAAGAGCTTGGCCACCACGGTGGTCACGCCCTCGAAATGCCCCGGACGGAACTCGCCGCACAGGATGTTGGAAAGCTCGGGCACTTCGACCCGCGTCCCCCGCTCGGACCCGTCGGGGTAAATCTCGGTCACCT
>JAKAZP010000157.1 GCA_021815905.1 Pseudomonadota bacterium
TGCCGCCATCCACGCCCGGCGCCGGGTGCCACTCCTGGTCGGGGGCACGATGCTCTACCTGCGGGCGCTCCTGCGCGGCTTGGCGCCGCTGCCACAGGCATCGCCTCTTCTCAGGCGGCAGCTCGATGAGCGCGCCGCACGGCTCGGGTGGCCGGCGCTGCACGCCGAGCTCGCGCGGCTCGACCCGGTCGCGGCGCGCCGCATCGAGCCGAAGGACAGCCAGAGGATTCAACGGGCTCTGGAGGTTTGCTACAGCGCCGGTCAACCCCTGTCACAGATGCAGCGCGAGACCGTGAGTCCGCTCGCGGGCGCCACGGTCGAAACCTGGGCGCTCGTGCCTTGCGATCGCGCCTTGTTGCACCGGCGCCTCGCCCGGCGCTGGGACGCCATGATGGCGGCGGGACTGCTCGCGGAGGTGCGGGCGCTGCACGGCCGGGGGGACCTGACCCCCCGTCATCCCTCGATGCGCGCCGTGGGCTATCGCCAGCTCTGGGGTCATCTCGAGGGCGAGTACGGGCTCGCCGAGGCGAGCGAGCGCGCCCTGGCGGCCACCCGACAGCTCGCCAAGCGGCAGCTCACCTGGCTGCGCTCGGAAGGGGCCTTCCGGCGGCTCGATCCGCAGCGCGACCAGCTGTCGTGGAACCGCGACGTAGTCCGCAAGTTGAGAGAGCGGGGCCTTTGAGAGAGCTTGGTCTTTGATTCGGCCCGCATGTTAAAATGCGCCCTTCGGTCGGTCCCAACCGCCGGCGAGGCACGCCGCTTGCTGGAGGTCGCAGGGAAGCTCGCTTGCGATCCCCTCGTTCGAACAATTAGAAGTAGTGATAACAAGGAGAACCCGATGGCCAAAGGCCAGTCGCTCCAAGATCCCTTCCTGAACGCCCTCCGCAAGGAACGGGTGCCCGTGTCCATCTACCTCGTCAACGGCATCAAGTTGCAAGGTCAGATCGATTCATTCGACCAGTTCGTCGTGCTGCTGAAGAACAGCGTGAGCCAGATGGTCTACAAGCACGCCATTTCCACCGTCGTGCCGGCTCGCAACGTCAGACTGAGCGCCGAGGAAGGCGGAGCCGCGCCGGAGCCGTCCGCGGAGTGATGCCCGGCAGGGAAGTACAAGGTGTTCGAGCGCCCGCGCTCGGGTGAGCGGGCGCTCCTCGTACGCATCGGGCTCGGCGCTCAGGTCGAGCCGGAGGATCTCGAGGAGTTCACGCAGCTCGCGCTGTCGGCAGGGGCGGTCCCGGTCGGCACCGTCACGGGCCGCCGCGCGCGGCCCGATCCGCGCTATTTCGTCGGCAGCGGCAAGGCCGAGGAGCTCAAGCGCGCGGCCGAGACGGGCGACGCGGACCTCATCCTGATCGATCATGCGCTCTCGCCGAGCCAGGAGCGCAATCTCGAGACCCTCACCGGCAAGAGAGTCCTCGATCGCAACGGGCTGATCCTCGACATCTTCGCGCAGCGCGCGCGCAGCTTCGAGGGCAAGCTCGAAGTCGAGCTCGCTCAGCTTCGGCACATCGCGACGCGCCTGGTGCGCGGCTGGAGCCACCTCGAGCGGCAGAAGGGCGGCATCGGAATGCGCGGTCCCGGCGAGACGCAGCTGGAGACCGACCGCCGTCTCATCGCCCAGCGCGTGCGCGTGCTCACCCGGCGCCTCGCCCGGATCAAGCAGCAACGCGAAACCGGGCGGCAGATGCGCGCGCAGATCCCCGTCCCTTCGCTCGCGCTCGTCGGCTACACCAACGCCGGCAAGTCGACCCTGTTTCGAGCCTTGACGGGCGCCGACGCCTACGTCGCCGATCAACTGTTCGCGACGCTCGATCCGACCGTGCGGCGGATCACCCTGCCGGGCGGCACGGGGGTCGTCGTCGCCGACACCGTGGGCTTCATCCGCGAGCTGCCGCACGAGCTGGTGGCCGCCTTCCAGTCGACCTTGACCGAAGCGCGCGAGGCGACACTGCTCCTGCACGTCATCGATGCCAGCGATCCGCGCCGCGAGGAGCACATGGCGCAGGTGAACGAGGTGTTGAAGGAGATCGGCGCGGGCGAGCTGCCGCAGCTCATCGTGTACAACAAGATCGACCGGCTGCAGCGCGCAAGCGCCATCGAGCGCACGGCCGAAGGCGCCGCCGGTGCGGTGTGGATCTCGGCCGAGAAGCGCATCGGGCTCGATCTGCTCGCGAGCGCGATCGCCGAGCGGCTGTCGCGTTACGCGCGGCGAGCGCGCCTGCGGCTGCCGCCGGGAGCCGGAGCGCTGCGCTCGCGGCTGTATGCGGCCAAGGCCGTGCGCGAGGAGCGCACCGCCGAGGACGGCTCGATCGAGCTGGCGGTGGAGCTTCCGGACGCGGAGATCGCCGCGCTCGAGCGCACCGAAGGGGTCCAGGTGCTCGAGGGCCGCAACCCCGATAAATCTTGTGCGCCCGCCGGGCGCTACCTACAATCGGCGGCCGCTGCGCGCGCGTCCAAGCTCCGCTGAGCCGGGCGAGGTGTCCGGATGAGGGCACCCCGCCACCGCCGCCGCGACCCCCGGCACACCTTGGGACACACCGCACGTGGGCAGATTCGTCATCGTCATCGGCACGCAGTGGGGCGACGAGGGCAAGGGCAAGCTCGTCGACCTGCTCGCCGAGCGCGCCGCCGCGGTAGCCCGCTTCCAGGGCGGCCACAACGCGGGGCACACGCTGGTTCACGGCGGTCGCAAGACCATCCTCTCGCTCATCCCCTCGGGAATCCTGCACGAGCGGGTGCGCTGCTTCATCGGCAACGGCGTGGTGCTCTCGCTCGAGGCGCTGCTCAAGGAGAGTCGAACGCTCATCGAGCAGGGTGTGCCGGTGTTCGAGCGATTGCAGATCTCCCCGAGCTGTCCGCTCATTCTGCCCTCTCACATCGAGTTGGATCAGGCCCGCGAGCGGGCGCGCGGCGCCAATGCCATCGGCACCACGGGCCGCGGCATCGGACCGGCGTACGAGGACAAGGCCGCGCGGCGCGCCGTGCGCGTGGCCGATCTCTTTCAGCGCGACCGCTTCGCCGCGAAGCTCGGCGAGATGCTCGATTTTCACAACTTCGTCCTGCAGCAGTACTTCCGCCGTCCGCCGGTCGACTTTCAGAAGACGCTCGATGAGCTGCTCGCGCTGAGTGAGCCGATCGCTCCGCTGGTGGCGGACGTCACGCTCGCCCTGCACCGCCTCCGGGGCGAGGGGGCGAACGTGCTGTTCGAGGGCGCCCAGGCCGCGATGCTGGATGTGGATCTCGGCACCTATCCCTTCGTGACTTCCTCCAACACCACCGCCGGGTTCGCGGGCACGGGCACGGGCCTCGGTCCACTGGTGTTCGACTACGTCCTCGGCATCGTCAAGGCCTACACCACGCGGGTCGGCGCGGGGCCTTTCCCGACGGAGCTGTTCGATGATTACGGCGAGCATCTCTCGCGCGTGGGGCACGAGTTCGGCTCGGTGACGGGACGGCGCCGGCGCTGCGGCTGGTTCGACTCGGTGGCGCTCAGGCGCTCGATCATCCACTCGAGCGTCTCGGGCCTCTGCATCACCAAGCTCGACGTGCTCGACGGGCTGGATGTTCTGCGCGTGTGCGTCGGCTATCGCATGGGCGGGGAGGTGCTGGCCGAGCCGCCGCTCGCGGTCGAGGGCTATGCCGGGCTCGAGCCCGTGTACGAGGAGCTGCCGGGCTGGAGCGAGTCGACCGTCGGCATCACGGATTACGCGGCGCTGCCGGTGAACGCGCGCCGCTACCTCGAGCGGCTCCAGGCGCTCGTCGGCGTGCCGATCGACGTCATCTCGACGGGTCCGGAGCGGGATCAGACGATCGTGCTGCGCCATCCGTTCGATTGAGGCCGCTCAGATGCCCGATGCGCGCGAGCGCGGGCGGGTGTGAATAGTGGAAAGCGACGTAGAGCGGATCGGGAGTGAGCGTGCTCGCGTTGTCCCGGTAGAGCTTGACGAGCGCCGAGACCAGACGCGCGCCGCTCGCGTGCGCGGCGGCGAAGCGATCCGCCGCGAGCTCGTCGCGCCTGGACCAGAGCGCCGCGAGCGGGGAGAAGAAGGCGAGGGCGACCGGAGCCGCGAGCGCAAAGAGCAGCAGCGCCGCCTGTGGCGAGGGATGCGGCACGCCGAGCACCCGGTAGAACCTGACGCGGGCGGCGAGATGACCGAGGAGCGCGAACGCTCCGAGCCCGAAGAGCGCGGATACGATCAGGCGGCGGCGCACGTGATGCAGGCGGAAGTGGCCGAGCTCGTGCGCGAGCACCGCCTCGATCTCCTCGGCCTCGAGCTCCTTCAGCAGCGTGTCGAAGAAGACGATGCGCTTGTGCCGTCCGATGCCGCTGAAATAGGCGTTGCCGTGCGTCGAGCGGCGCGAGCCGTCGATGACGAACACGCCGCTCGAGCGGAAGCCGCAGCGGATGAGCAGCGCCTCGATCCGCTCGACGAGCGCGGCATCGGCGAGCGGGGAGAAGCGGTTGAAGAGCGGCGCGATGAAGGCCGGCCACGCCCACGTCATGAACAGCGTGAAGGCCAGCCAGCAGCCGAACGCCCAAAGCCACCACAGGCGCGCGTGGATCATGAGCTCGAGCACCGCGAGGGCGAGCGCGCCGCCAAGGAGCACCGTCAGCACGAGCCCCTTGCCGAGGTCGGCGAGAAAGAGAAGCGGCGTCGTGCGGTTGAATCCGAAGCGCGCCTCCAGGTGAAAGGTGCTGACGACCGAGAGCGGCAGATGCACGAGCGCCGCCGCCGCGGCGACGGTCGCGATCACCGCGAGTCCGAGCCAGGGCTGGGGCAAGCCGCTCGTTCGAAGGAGTGCGTCGAGGGCCGCGATGCCGCCGCCCACCGTCAGGGCGAGCGTGAGGCCGGCATCGAGCACGGTGCCGAGACGCCCGAGACGAACCTTCGCCACGGTGTATTCGGCCGCCTTCGCGTGTTCCGCGGCGCAGATGCGCCCGAGAAAGGGCGCCGGCACGCGCTCGCGGTGCGCTCCGACGGCGCGGATCTGCCGTTGCGCGAGCCAGAGCTCGAGTGCGGCGCTCGCGAGGACGGCGGCGATGAAGAGCGAGGTGGCGGCGGACATGAGCGCAGTATGACCTATCCGGACTTCCCCTCGGCACCGTCGCCGGCCGCGGCTGCGGCCGCGGAGGCGATGCGGCCCGCCGCCGCCTGCGGCTGAGCGGAAAGGAACGGGCCCTTGCGGTCGAGGGAAACCGGCTCGCGCCGGAGCTTGCGCCACAGGCCGAAGGCGGCGAGGGTCCCCGTGAGCGCCGCCAGCGCGCCGAAGTAGGCCGTCGGGCCGAAATGGGCGATCAGGGCGCCGACCAGCACCGGGCTCAGCGCCGCGCCGATGCCGTTGAGCCGCAGCAGCGCGCTGCTGGCGGCGACCATCTGGGCGGGCTCGAGGTGGTCGTTCACATGGGAGACGGCGAGGGAGTAGAGCGTGAGCGCGAGCCCGCTGAAGACCCCCGTCAGAACGAGCAGCAGCGCGTGCGGCGGATGGAGGACCGCCAGTGTTGCCGCGCTCGCCGTCGCGAGCGTGCAGATGGCCGCGATGACGGTGCGCCGGTCGATCCGGTCCGACCAGCGCCCGATCGGGTACTGCGTCGCGACGGCCGAGAGGATGCTGACCGCCATGAAGCTCGCCACGGCGGCGGTATCGAGACCGCTCAGGCGCGCGTACACCGGCCCCATGGAGAAGATGTTGGAAGAGACCATGCCCGAGACCGTCACCGCCACCACCCCGAGCGGGGAGTCGCGATAAAGATCGCGGTAGCGGACCTTGCGCGGCAGCGCGATCTGCGGCGCCTGCTGCGCGGCGATCAGGATGGGCACCATGGCGAGGCCGATGAGGAGCGCGACCAGCATGAAAGGCCGGGTGGTGAGCGGATCGACCGCATTCAGCAGGAACTGCGAGCAGCCGAGCCCGATGTAGAGCACGGCCATGTAGATCGCGAGCAGCGCGCCGCGGTTGGCGCGGCTCGCGCGGTCGTTGAGCCAGCTCTCGGCGACGACGTACAGGCCCGCGAAGCACAGCCCCGAGAGCAGGCGCAGCAACGCCCAGGGGAGCGGTCGCACGATGAGGCCCTGGACCAGAATGGTCGCCGAGGCGAGCGCGGACATGCCGGCGAACACCCGGATGTGCCCGACGCGGCGCACCAGCCGCGGCGCGAGGGCGGTGCCGAACATGTAGCCCAGGTAGTAACACGACATCACGGCGCCCGTGACCGGAGCCGGGAAGCCCGC
>JAKAZP010000158.1 GCA_021815905.1 Pseudomonadota bacterium
GTTACGGCACGGTGTTTTCCCCATGCGTTCCCCACATCGGGGGCGGTAACTAGAGATTGCGTCTAATTCGCTGTTTTTACTAGCGTCCCCGACGGGATTCGAACCCGTGTTACCGCCGTGAAAGGGCGATGTCCTGGGCCTCTAGACGACGGGGACACAATGACCGCGATTGCAATCGACTCCGCGGCCGGCGCGGCCAGGCCGGGCAGGCGCGCAAGATTACACGGCCGGCGCACGCAGGACAATGCGCCACCGGGGAAGCCGAGCGCGCCGGCCCCGGTCAACCTGCCGAGGATTTGACTCCCGGGACCGTCTGCGCCGCGAGGGCGCCGCGCTCGAGGGCCGGGCGCCCGCGCCCGGCTGCAGGCTCGGCGGGCAGCTGCGCCAGAAGATCCGCGAGCACATCGAGATCGAGCGGCTTCACCATGTGCGAGTCGAACCCCGCCTCGCGCGAGCGGCGCCGGTCGGAGTCCTGTCCCCAGCCCGTGAGCGCCACCAGCGTGATGCGCTGTCCCCAGGGCTGCGCGCGAATGCGCCGCGCCACCTCGTAGCCATCGAGCAGCGGCATGCCGATGTCGAGCAGAACCACCTCGGGGAGATTGTGCTCCGCGCACTGCAGCGCCGTGCCGCCGTTGGTCGCGGTGAAGACCTCGTGACCTCCGAGCTGCAGCAACGTCGCGAGGCTCTCGAGCGCGTCGTTGTTGTCATCGGCGATGAGAATCCGACGGCCTCGCCGCGTGGCGCTCCCCGCGACGACCGGCGTCACGAGCATCGTGGCCGGGGAGCCGGTCGCGCCGCCCTTGACCGCGGCGGCATCGCTCGTGTCCCGGTGGCGCGGCAGCCGGATCCGAAACTCCGAGCCCTTGCCCGGACCCTCGCTCGAGGCCGAAACGCTGCCGCCGTGCATCTCGACCAGACGCTTGACGAGCGCCAGGCCGATCCCGAGGCCGCCTTGGGCGTGCCCGCTGTCGCGATCGATCTGCGTGAACAGCTCGAACACGAACGGAAGCGCCGAGGCCTCGATGCCGATCCCGTTGTCGCGGACCCTGATCTCCAATTCCTCCTCGGTGTGCGAGACGGTCAGCGACACCTCCCCGCCCGTGTCGGTGTACTTCGCCGCGTTGCCGAGCACGTTGGAGATCGCCTGCGTCAGGCGTGTCGGATCCCCGCGAAGCTTCACTTCCGGATCGGGCAGCTCGAGCTTCAGGCTGTGGCGGCGCTCATCGAGGAGCGGATGCACGGTCTCGATGGCGCGCGAGATCAGGCTTCCGAGATCGATGACCTCCTGGGTGAGCTTGATCTTGCCGCGCGTGATGCGAGAGACGTCGAGCAGATCATCGACCAGGCGGGTGAGGTGTCCGAGCTGGCGCGCGATCAGATCCCGCGCCCAGACGATCTGCGGGTCCGGGATCGTCCTCTTGCCCATCAGCTGCACCGCGTTGTGAATCGGCGCGAGCGGATTGCGCAGCTCGTGCGCGAGCATCGCCAGGAACTCGTCCTTGTGGCGATCGGCCTCCTTGAGCGCCTGCTCGACTCGCAGCCGCTCGGCGACTTCGCTGTGGAGCGAGGCGTTGGCGGCCTCGAGCTCCGCGTTGGCCCGCTGCAGGCTCGCATTCACGGCCTGCAGCTCGCGCGTCTTCTCCTGCTGCAGCGCGACGTTGGCCTCGGCGAGCTGGGCGTTGCTGAGCGCCAGGCTCTCGTTGAGCGTCTGCAGCTCGCGGCGCTTCAGGAACAGCTCGACCAGCACCGAGACCTTGCTGCGCAGGATCTGCGGCACGATCGGAATCGACACGTAGTCGACGGCCCCGAGCGAGTAGCCTTTCAGGCGGTCGAGATCGTCGAGATGCACGCCCGTCACGAAGATGATCGGCGTCTTCTCGAACCGGGGGTGCTCGTGAATCAGCTTCGCCGCCTCGAAGCCGTCGATGTCCGGCATGCTGACATCGAGCAGCACGAGCGCGAACTCCCGCTGCATGAGCGCCTCGAGCGCCTGGCGTCCGGAGTGCGCGCAGACCAGGTCGAGGCCGAGGTCGCCCAGGATCGCCCGGTACGACAGCAGCCGCTGCGGCTGGTCATCGACCAGCAGAACGCTGACATCGCCCCCGGCTTCGCCTCCGACTTCCCCTTCGATTTGGCTGTGACCCATTGACCTCACCCCCCCGGGCGTGCGGGCACACTCTAGCGGTGCAGCCAGGTGCGCACCAGGGATAATAGCTGGTCGGTGTTCACCGGTTTGGCGACGTAATCCGAGGCGCCCGCTTCCAGGCACTTCTCGCGGTCGCCCTTCATGGCCTTGGCCGTGAGCGCGATGATGGGCAGGAGCCTGAACTGGACTTTGCGGCGGATGCGCCGCATCGTCTCGTAGCCGTCCATCTCCGGCATCATCACGTCCATCAGCACCAGCGAGACGTCCTCGGAGCGGTCGAGCACATCGATCGCCTCCTGCCCGTTGGTCGCGTTGATCACCTGCATCTGGTGGCGCTCGAGGAGACTGTTGAGCGCAAAGACGTTGCGGATGTCGTCATCGACCACCAGCACCTTGCGCCCGCGAAGCGCCTCGTCGCTCTCGTGCAGCGACTGGATCATCAGCCGCTTCTCCGCCGGCAGATCCGCCACCACCCGGTGCAGGAACAGCGCGGTCTCATCGAGCAGCCGCTCCGGCGAGCGCACGCCCTTCAGCACGATGCTCTTGGCCTGACGGCGCAGCTCGCTCTCCTCCTCAGCGGTGAGCTCGCGGCCCGTGAACACGACGATCGGCGTCTCGCGCAGCTTCGCATCCTTCTGCAGCTCCCCGAGCAGATCGAAGCCGGAGATGTCCGGCAGCGCGAGGTCGAGCACCACGCAGTCGAAGGTGCGCTCGCGCATGAGCTCGAGCGCCGCCTTGCCGCTCGCGGCGCTCGTGATCTCGATGTCGGAGGATCCCAGAAGCTCCGCGATGCTCATCTGCTCGCCCGGATCGTCCTCGACCACGAGCAGCCGCCGGGAGCTCGATGCGGTGAACGCCTTGAGGCGATCGAGCGCCTCCTCGATGCTCTCGGTGGTGATGGTCTTGGTGAGGAACGCGAACGCGCCGCGCTCGAGCCCGTACTGCCGCTCGTCCTCGACGGTGAGCAGCTGCACCGGAATGTGCCGCGTATCGGGATTGCGCTTGAGCTGGCTCAACACCGTCCAGCCGAGCATGTCGGGCAGGAACACATCGAGAGAGATCGCGGTCGGCCTGTACTTCGCGGCGAACGCGAGTGCCCGCTCGCCGTTGCCCGCGACCACGGCCTTGAAGCCGCGGCCCCGGGCGAGGTCCACCAGGATGCGGGCGTAGTGCGGGTCGTCCTCGACGATGAGCAGCACCGCCTCCCCGGGCTCGATCGTCTCCCGATCGTCCGGCACCTCCTCTGCGCGCCCCGCCAGCCCCGCCGGCACGTATGACTGAGCCGGGGCCTGGCCGGCCGAGGCGGCCGGAGCCGGCTTGCCGAGCGCCGGAGCGAGCCGGTTGACGGGCAGATAGAGCGTGAAAGTGCTGCCGCACCCGGGCGTGCTGCTCAGCTTGATCTCTCCTCCGAGCAGGTGCGCGAGCTCGCGGCTGATCGCGAGCCCGAGACCCGTGCCGCCGTACTTGCGCGCCGTCCCCGCATCCGCCTGCTGGAAAGCCTCGAAGATGATGCGCTGCTTCTCGAGCGGAATGCCGATGCCGGTGTCGCTCACCGCGAACTCGATGACCGGTCCCGCCTGACTGAGGAGCGGATGATCCGGCGTCCACCCCCCGCTCGCCGGCCTCACCTGCACCCGCACCCCGCCGCGCTCGGTGAACTTGAAGGCGTTCGACAGCAGGTTCTTCAGCACCTGAAGCAGGCGTTTCGGGTCGGTATTGATCGAGCGGCCGAGCCGCGGATCGAAATCCGCGGTGAAGGCGAGCTTGCGGGCCTCGGCCTCGTGACGGAAGCTGCGCTCGATCGTCTCGCGCAGCTGCCCGAAGGTGAGATCCTCGTACTCGACGGTCACCGTTCCGGACTCGATCTTCGAGAGGTCCAGGATGTCGGTGATGAGATTGAGCAGATCCGTGCCCGCGGAGTGGATCGTGCGCGCGAACTCCACCTGGCGGCCCGAGAGATTCCCGTCGTTGTTCTGCGCGAGCTGCTGCCCGAGGATCAGGATGCTGTTCAAGGGCGTGCGCAGCTCGTGCGACATGTTGGCCAGGAATTCCGACTTGTAGCGCGAGGTCAGGGCGAGCTCGGCCGCCTTCTCCTCCAGCGCCCGGCGCGCGAGCTCGATCTCCTGGTTCTTGCGCTCGACCTCGGCGTTCTGCTCGGCGAGCAGCTGCGCCTTGTTGGCGAGCTCCTCGTTGGTCTGCTGCAGCTCGCCCTGCTGGGTCTGCAGCTCCCCGGCGAGCTGCTGCGACTGCTTGAGCAGCTCCTCGGTGCGCATGGTCGCCTCGATCGTGTTGAGCACGACGCCGATGGAGTCGGTCAACTGCTCGAGGAAACCTAGGTGCGAGCTGGTGAACTCGTACATCGATGCGAGCTCGAGCACCGCCTTCACCTCCCCCTCGAACAGCACCGGCAGCACGATGACGTTCCTCGGCCGCGCGGCGATCAGCCCGCCGCGCACCTGGATCGAGTCGTTCTCGAGGTCGGTGATGAGGAGCTTGCGCCGGTCGGCGGCCGCCTGTCCGATGAGGCCCTCGCCGAGCGCGAAGCAGCGCGGCGCGCCGAGCTCGCCGCCCCCGCCGGCGTAGTTCGCGAGCTCCTTGAGAGCGGCCGAGCCGTTGACGCCCTCGACCACGTACATGACGCCCTGCTGCGCATTGACGAGCGGCGCGAGCTCGGACAGGAGCAGCGTGCCGACCGTGACCAGCTCGCGCTGGCCCTGGAGCATGCGGCTGAACTTCGCGATGTTGGTCTTCAGCCAGTCCTGCTCGGTGTTGCGCTCGGTGGTGGCGCGCAGGTTCCCGATCATTGCGTTGATGTTGTCCTTGAGCTCGGACACCTCGCCGCGGGCGTCGACCTGGATCGAGCGCGTGAGGTTGCCCTGGGTCACCGCGGTCGCCACCTCCGCGATCGCGCGTACCTGGGTCGTGAGGTTGGCCGCGAGCAGATTCACGTTCGCGGTGAGATCCTTCCACGTGCCCGCCGCTCCCGGCACGTGCGCCTGGCCGCCGAGCCGCCCCTCGACGCCGACCTCGCGCGCGACGCTGGTCACCTGCTCGGCGAAGATGGCGAGCGTGTCGGTCATGCTGTTGATGGTGTCGGCGAGAGCCGCGACCTCGCCCTTCGATTCGACGGTGAGGCGCTGGCGCAGGTCGCCGTTCGCGACCGCGGTCACGACCTTGACGATGCCGCGCACCTGGTTCGTGAGGTTGTTCGCCATCACGTTGACATTGTCGGTGAGACCCTTCCATGTGCCGGCGACGCCCGGGACCTCGGCCTGGCCGCCGAGCTTGCCCTCGGTGCCGACCTCGCGCGCCAGACGCGTCACCTCCGCGGCGAAGCTGTTGAGCTGATCGACCATCGTGTTGATGGTCTCCTTCAGCTGCAGGATCTCGCCCTTCACGTCCACCGTGATCTTGCTGGAGAGGTCGCCGAGAGCGATGGCGGTCGCCACTTCGGCGATGTTGCGCACCTGGGCGGTGAGGTTGCGCGCCATGGAGTTGACGTTGTCGGTGAGATCCTTCCAGGTGCCCGCGACCCCCGGCACGATGGCCTGGCCGCCGAGCTTGCCCTCGGTGCCGACCTCGCGCGCGACGCGGGTCACCTCCGCGGCGAAGCCGTTCAGCTGATCGACCATCGTATTGATGGTCTCCTTCAGCTGCAGGATCTCCCCGCGCACGTCCACCGTGATCTTGCGCGAGAGATCGCCGCGGGCGATGGCGGTCGCGACTTCGGCGATGTTGCGCACCTGGCCGGTGAGGTTGCTCGCCATGGAGTTGACGTTGTCGGTGAGGTCCTTCCACACCCCGCTCACGTCCTTCACCTCGGCCTGGCCGCCGAGCTTGCCCTCGGTGCCGACCTCGCGCGCGACGCGGGTCACCTCCGCGGCGAAGCTGTTGAGCTGATCGACCATCGTGTTGATGGTCTCCTTCAGCTGCAGGATCTCCCCTTTCACGTCGGCGGTGATCTTGCGCGAGAGATCGCCGCGGGCGATGGCGGTCGCGACTTCGGCGATGTTGCGCACCTGGCCGGTGAGGTTGCCGGCCATGGAATTGACGCTG
>JAKAZP010000159.1 GCA_021815905.1 Pseudomonadota bacterium
TCGCGCAGATAGCGCAGCGTCGGCTCATCGACTTGAGGGCCGGCGTGGAGGATGCCGCCGACGACGACGACGTAGTCGAGGGTCGCGGGCGGCAACAGTCCCGCGGTCGGCTGCAGCATGACCCCGCAGCTTGCCCGGATCGGATCGCGCCGGCACGACATGATCGACCATTGAACGTGCAGCGGACGGCTGCGGTCGCCTTCGTCGGCCGCGAGTCGCAGGTGATCGATGAACAGGGCGAACGCCGAGAGCGTGAAGTGCTCGGCGAGAATGACCCCGACGCGAAGTGGTGTGCGCGCGCGCTCGAGGCCGGCAGGAGAGCTCAATTCACCCATTGAACAGCCACTCAATGAGACCCCGGGGTGGCGTCGCGGGTATCTTCCTTCAAGCGCTGCCGGGATGCAAGGCCGAGTACACGCTCCATAAAATATCCCAAAATCAATGGAGTGCGTGCCGAGTTCGGACGGGAGCCCACGGATCCCGGCGGGCGCCGCGCGTTGAACGGGTATTTAGGCCACGCTGACGGGGCGGCGCGAGCGCGGGGGCGGCCGCCCCGGGTGCGGCTCGGGGGGAGGCCGGCGCTCGCGGCTCGGCGGGCTGCTGAAAGCCGCGCGGTAGGCCTTGCTGAAGTGGCAGGGAGAGCGGAATCCGCAGGCGACCGCGATGCGCGTGATGGGCAGGGCCGTCTGCTGCAGCAGCTCGCGCGCGCGGCGCAGCCGCAGCGCGACGTAGTACTGCGCGGGAGTCAGGCCGAGACTTCTCTGGAACAGCCGCTGCAACTGGCGCTGGGAGATCTCGGTCATGCGCGCAAGCTCCTCGAGCGCGAGCGGCTCCTCGATGTTGGCTTCCATGAGCGCCACCGCCTGCGCGATGGAGGGGTGCGAGCCGCCGAGCTGCGCGGCGATCGGAATGCGCTGGCGTTCCTTGCTGTCGCGGATGCGCTCGAGGATGAACTGCTCCGAGATGCCGGCCGCGAGCGTGCGGCCGATGCGCGGGGTGATGAGGTGCAGGATGAGATCGAGGGGGGCGATGCCGCCGGTGCAGGTGCAGCGGTCCCGGTCGATCACGAACAGGTCGGGAGTGAACACGATCCGCGGGAAGCGCTCCCGCAGCTCCCAGAGGTTTTCCCAATGGATGGCGCAGCGGTAGCCATCGAGCAGACCCGCCCGGGCGAGCGCGTAGGCGCCGGTGCACAGCGAGCCGAGGATCAGCCGCGCGCCCGCCAGGGGCTCGAGAAGCCCGATGAGCGCATCGTCCACGGCCGCGGGCACGTCGATGCCGCCGCACACCAGGAGGATCTGCGGCAGGTCCGAGCTCTCGAGGCGCGCGGTCGGCGCGACCGTGAGGCCGTTGCTCGCCTCCACGGGCTCACCGTCGACGGAGTACACCGACCAGCGGTAGATGCTCTCCCGTGCGAGATAGTTCGCCATGCGCAGCGGCTCGATGGCGTTGGTGAACGCGATCATCGAGAAATGGCGCAGGGTGAGAAACCCGAAATGGGTGAGCGGCGGACTCGAATCGGCGCGCACGGAGCGGCTCCAACGGGGCCCGCGGCGACAGTACCCCGCGCCCGGCGCGCCGTCCATAGGGATCCTCGGGCTATCCGGCCGGGCGCTCGCGCGGGGCCGACGGCGCGCTGTTCAGGACGGTCCGCGGATTCCGCCGCCCAGCGCGGGCCGCGTGCGCGGGGGGAGTGCAGGGCTTCGGCGGCCTGGGCACGCGCGTCCAGGTTTCCGTGCGCCCGAAGAGCTTGAAGCCGATGTACCCGCGGAGCCTCAGGTCACCGCCGCTGAGCCTCATCGAGCCGCTGTAGGTGTGGCCGCTGCGTGGATCGTAGAGGTGGCCATCCTCGCCGTGCCGCGGATCGGTCTCCGTGAAGCCGTATCCGATGCGCAGTCCACAGATCGGGCGTGCCCGCAGCCCCGGGTCGGGGTTGTGCGTGTCGGTCTTCGCCCCGTCACCGGGCGCGGGCGTGACGATCCGCACGCACACCTTGGTCCCACAGGGGGCGATCCGCATGATCGCTCCCTTGGGCTCGCGCCAGTAACCGAGGATGCTCGCTCCCTGCGCGCGCGCGTTCGCCGCGGCGAGCATCGCGCAGAGCGCCAACGGCACGCATGTGCGGTACGGGACATTCATGCAGCAGCACCTCGGGTACGTCGCCCGCGGACCTCGAGCTTATCACGGCCGCAGCGGCCGGCCTCGAGGTCCGCTCAGGGCGCGATGTCGAGCGCCGCCGCCTCGCGCCGCGACTCGACGCCGCTCGAGCCCAGGGTCTTCACGCGCTCGGCGCACTGTTGCGCCGCCGACGCATCCTGCCCGCAGGCCAGCGCCAGCCACATCACGATGAGACTGAAGCCGGCGATGATCCACATGCCGGTGAAGAAGCCGATGGCCCCGGTTCCCCCCATGACCCCGGCCGGCCCGAAGTAACTGATCGCCCACATGCCGGCGAGATAGGGGAACACCCACCACGCCTGCTGCCATCCGAGCTCCGCGGCCGGGCGGCGTCGCGCCAGGAAATGCCACCCGAGATAGACGACGATGTAGACGAAGACGGCGCTGAACATCCATTGGGCGACGGTGTACCCGGTCCAGTAGATGATCCAGTTCGAGGCGATGAACGCGATCGGCGCGACGAGGCCGGCCGCGCGCAGCCGGAACGGGCGGACCGCGTTCGGCATCGCCTTGCGCAGGTGCAGCAGGATCACCGGGCCGATGCTGTAGGAGAGCACGGTGATGAGCGACACCGCCGACACGAGCTTCTGCCAGGAGGGGAAGGGGAAGAAGAACACCACCCCGACGATGTACGTGACCACCAGTCCCACCCACGGGACGCCGTGGCGGGTGAGTTGGGTCACGCGCCCGGGCGCAGTGCCCATCTCGCCGGCGGCCATGATGATGCGGGGACTGGCGGTGATGTAGATGAACGCGGTGCCGAGGGGCGAGATGATCGCATCGACGTAGAGCACGACCGCCCACCAGAACGCGCCCACCGCGACCGCGATGGCCGCGAGGGGGCCGAACATGCCGTTGAACCTCAGGTGTTCCCAGCCGCCGGCGATGTCGCGGGGATTCAGGGCCGTGATGAAGGAGACCTGCAGGCCCACGTAGATCAGCATGCCGATCAGCACCGAGCTGATCAGCGCGATCGGCACGTAGCGGTTCGGATTGCGCGTCTCGCCCGCGAGCGCGATCGCCTGCTGAAACCCGAGGAAGCTGAACACGATGCCCGCCGTGGCGACTGCGGTGAATATGCCGCTCTTCGGCGTGCTGGCGGCGTGGAGCACCATGTTGGACGGATGAAAGGAGTACGCCATCAGGATGCCGATCGTCACGATCGGGATGAGGAGCTTCCACCAGGTGGCGGCGCTGTTGATGATCAGCACCCAGCGCACCGCGAGAAAATTGAGCGCCACGACCAGCGCGAGCAGCAGCGCCGCCCACCCCATGCCGACCGCGGTCATGAGCCCGGTGTGGGGCTCGATCAGCCCCGGTATGTAGTTGTTGGAATAGGTGAGCACCGCGCTCACCTCGACCGGAGGCACCGAGACGAAGGCGAGAAACAGGATCCAGGTCCAGATCTTGCCGACGAAGTCGCCGTGACTCACGTGCGTCATGTGCACCATGGCGCCGGAGTTCGGGAACATGGTCGAGAGCTCCGCGAACACGAATGCCAGAAACAGGATGGCGACCGCGCCGATGATCCAGGAGAACACGCTCCAGGGACCGGCCTGCACCGCCGCGTGCAGCGCCCCGAACAGCCAGCCCGAGCCGATGATGCTGCCGAGACTTGCGTAGAGAAGCCCGATGACTCCCGCATCGCGCCTGAGTTTCGTCGGACCCGCCATTTCTCACCCCCCTTTACATCGTCCCCCTGCGTGTGTCGCAGGATCGTGGCGTGGAAGCCTAGGTGAGTCGGAGGGGAATGTCTAAGGCCAAGCGTCCGCGCGTGCGCGAATCGCGTCCGGCGCAGTCGCCTCCGGCGGCCGGGGTCCAACAGAGCCGCTCGACAGGCCGACCGTCCGGGCTCACCATAGCCCGGACGCGGCCGTCCCGCCGCGCACGAGGCCCCACGACGCGACATGGCTCGGGCGGAATTCGCCATACTGGGCGCCGGCGCCATCGGCTCCATCATCGCCGCGCATCTGGCGCGCGCGGGCCATTCCGTGGTCCTGCTCGCCCGCGGCGCGCGCGCGCGGGAGCTCGAGCGCTCGGGGCTGCGCATCCGGGGCCTGAGCGAAATCTCGGTCCACGTCCCGGTCCTCACCGAGCCTGCGGAGCTCGGGAGCGCCGAAGTCCTGGTGGTCGCCATGAAGACCCCGGGCACGGCCGCCGCCCTCGAGCCGCTTCGGGGACTCGAGCTCGGCGTCGCGCTCTCGATCCAGAACGGCGTCCTGAAGGACGATCTGCTGTCCGAGGCCTTCGGTGAGGAGCGCGTGCTCGGCGCCCTCGCCAACACGAGCGGTGAGGTGCTGCCGTCCGGAGAGGTCCTGTTCACGCGCAACGTGAGCCTGCCGATCGGGGAGCTCGCGGGTGGGATGAGCGCGAGGGCCGAGCGCATCGCGGCGGCCATCGATGGCGCCGGGATCCGCTCGAGCGCAGTGGCGGATATCCTGCCGCGGGAGTGGAGCAAGTTCGCCTCGTGGCTCGCTCTGGCCGGCCTCGCGGTGACCACCCGCTCCGCGACCTGGTGCTACCTCAGCGACCCGGACTGCGCGGCGCTCATCGTGCGCCTGGTGCGCGAGGCGGTCCTGCTCGCGCGGGCCGAGGGGGTCGCGCTCACCGACGAGGGAGCGCTGCTGCCGCTTGGAACGCTCGCGGCACGCTCGGAGGAGGAGGCGGTCGCGATCGTCCGGCGGGCGGGGGAGGAATTCCGGGCAGGCGCGCCGGGCCATCGCATGTCGGCGCTCCAGGATCTCGAGGCGGGGCGAGCGCTCGAGATCGAGGAGACCTTCGGCGATGCGGTGCGCCGCGCCGCGCGACTGAAGCTCTCGCTGCCCCTGCTCGAGACCTTTCACCGCCTGTGCGCCGCCATCGATCGCACCCGTCGCGCGGGCGCGTAGGCTGCGGTGAGCGGGCCGCGGCCCCGGGGCGCAGATGGGGCGGGGTCGAGGATCAGGGTGGCGTGAGGGGATGTCGGCATGAGTGAGCGCGGTTACCTGCCCGGCGGTCGCCTGAGCCGCGACGCCCATCTCCTTTGCTTCTCCGCGTTCTTCGCCGACCTCGGGTATCAGGGCGTGGCCGCGCTCTTCCCGCTGTACCTCGTGTTTCATCTGCACGAGCCGGTGTACTGGTACGGCATCGTCACGGCCATCGCCTTCGGCGGCGGGTCGCTCTTTTCCTGGCTCGGCGGTCTCGCCGGCGACCGTTTCGATCGCAAGTCCGTGGCGATCGCGGGCAATGCGCTCATTCCGCTCATGGCCTTCGCGGGCGCGCCGCACGAGCTGTGGCTGTCATCGCTGCTGTTCATCGGCGGGTGGTGGGCGCGATACTTCAGGACGCCCGCCAGGCGGGCACTCCTCGTCAACGTCACCGCCCCGGCCGAGCGGGCATTCGCGTTCGGATTCCTGCACGCGCTCGACATCGGCGGCGGAATGCTGTCGGCGCTGCTGGCGCTGCTTTTCATCTGGCGCAAGGTGCCCATCGGGACGGTGATCCTGTTCGCGCTGGCGCCGCTGCTCATCTCGACGGCGCTGCTGTTCCTCGTCGAGCGCTCGCGGCTGTATCCGCTCGAGACGCCCCGCTCGAGCGCCGGCGGCCACGACGGCGGCGGCCGGACGCTGCTCGTGGCGCTGCTCGCCTCGGCGACGCTCTACGGCTTCAGCTTCTACAACCTCGGATTTCCCATTCTCACGGCGACGGGCGGTCACGCGACGCGCGGGGCTTACGAGTCGGGCGTGCTGGCTTTCGTCGTCTACCTCGGGATCTCGGCGGTGAGCGGCTACGCGCTCGGGGCCGGACGGCGCTCGCCCGAGCGCGCGCTCTGGCTCCTCGGCTATCTGCCGTCGGCGCTCGGCTCGGGGCTCATCGGCGTGACCGAGCTGCTGCACTTCGGCGCCGCTCCGTTCTACCTTGCCGTGGCGGTGCTCGGGGCCGGGATGGGCGGGGTCGAGACCTTCGAGCCGACGCTCGTCTCCTCGCTGGTCAAGCACTCGAGGCTCTCGCGCGGCATGGGGTTTCTCTCGGTC
>JAKAZP010000160.1 GCA_021815905.1 Pseudomonadota bacterium
GCACGCCGGCTCGCTCGCTCGGCGTGCGCGTCGAGGCGAACCGGCTGGATTCGACCCCGCGCCGCCTGGAGTCGGCCACGCTGCACTTCCACATCGCCGCTCCGGGGACGACGATGGAGAAGGCCGCGCGCGCCGTCGAGCTCTCGATCACCAAGTACTGCAGCGTTCGCTCCTCGCTCAGCGCCGATGCGTCGGTGGCCTGGAAGGTGGAACTCACGGATTGACGACCACGCGATCCCATCGCACCCGCCCGCGGCGGCGGACCTCGGCCTTCTCAGCCCCCCGGAATTCTGCTATTAACGCCCTGCGGACCATCCACCGGGCCCCGGGCTCCCACACATCCGGCACACGCACTCATGAAACCAGCAGCACCCGCCTCGCGCACACCGGGATTCATCACGCTGTTTCTGATCGAGATGTGGGAGCGCTTCGGCTACTACGGCATGACCGCGGTGGTGGTGCTGTTCATGGTGCAGAAGATCGGATACACGGACGATCGGGCCAACCTCACCTTCGGCGCCTTCAGCGCCATGGCCTACGCCGTGCCGGCGGTGGGGGGTTGGATCGGGGATCGGGTGCTCGGCAGTCGCCGCACCGCGGTCCTCGGAGCCGTGATGCTGGCGATCGGTTATGCCCTGCTCGCCGTGCCGTACCCCGGAATCCTGTTTCCCGCGCTGAGCGTGGTGGCGGTCGGCGGCGGAATCTTCAAGGCCAACCCCGCCAATCTGATCTCCAAGCTCTACGAAGGCAACACCGCGCAGATCGACAGCGCCTTCACCATGTACTACATGGCGGTCAACGCCGGCTCGACGATCTCGCAGATCGCGACGCCCCTCATTGCGATCTGGATCGGCTGGCACGTCGCCTTCGCGGTGTGCGCGGCGGGCCTGGTCGTCGGCATCGTCAACTACGTGGTGATGCGGCGCCATCTGGCGCACGTCGGCTCCGATCCGGACTTCGAGCCGTTCCCCCTCGGAAGGATGCTGCTGGTCGTCGTGGGCGCGCTGGTTGCGATGGCGGCGGTATCCGTCATCATCCAGAACCTCGGCGTGGCGCGCGCCGTCGTGTGGCTCGCGTTCGCGGCGCTGGTCGCGATCTTCGCCTGGCTCATCTGGAAGGGCGATGGGCAGGAGCGTCGGGGTCTGTGGGCAATCATCATCCTCACGGCCGAAACCATGCTCTTCTTCATCTTCTATCAGCAGATGTCCACGTCCCTCACGCTGTTCGCCCTGCGCAACGTCGAGCTTCATCTCGATCTTCTCGGCTGGCATTACCTGGTGCCGGCCGGACAGGTACAGGCCCTCAACCCCATCTGGATCTTCATCCTGAGCCCGATCCTCGCCTGGCTCTACAACCGCTTGAGCCGGGGCCGCGGCGACTTCCACATCGCCTCGAAATTCGCCTTCGGCTTCGTGGTGTTGAGTCTCGGATTCCTCGTCTACGGCCTGAGTGGAATGTTCGCGGTACAGGGCGTGGTGGGGCTCGGCTGGATGGTCCTCGGCTACGGCCTGCAGTCGCTCGGGGAGCTGCTGATCAGCGGGCTCGGCCTCGCGATGGTGGCCCGTTACGTGGGGCCCAGCCTGCGCGGTTTCATCATGGGATCGTGGTTTCTCGCGGTCGGCATCTCCCAGTACATGGGCGGATACGTGGCCACTTATGCCGCCGTTCCGCAACACGTCACCGATCCGGTGAAGACCCTGCCCCTCTACACCCACCTTTTCTACGGGCTCGGCGTGGTCGCGATCGTCGGCGCGGTGCTCGCGGCCGCGGTGGTGCCGCTCATGAAGCGCCTGTCCGTCGGAGAGCCGGAGCCGGTGCTGGAGGGTGGCATTCCCGGCACGATTCGGGCGGAGGAATAGCCGCGGGATCGCCGCCCGCGGCGGCGCGGTGCCGCTCAGGACCCGAGCACGATCTCCACCCGCTTGTTGCGCTTGCCCTCGTTGCGGATGCGCGTGACGCGGATGGCGCCGATCTCCGCGACGTTGCGGACGTGCGTGCCTCCGCAGGGCTGCAGATCGATGCCGGGGATTCTCAACAGCCGTACGCGTCCGACGCCGCGCGGCGGCTGCACGCTCATGGTCTTCACGAGCTCGGGCTGCGCATCGAGCTCCGCGTCGGTGATCCACACGGTCTCGGTCCCGACACCCGAGGCGATGAGCGCGTTGGTCTCGCGAGTGATCCGCTCCGCATCGAGCAGGCTCATGTCGATGTCGAAGTCGAGCCGCGCCCTGTCGGGCGCGATGTTGCCGCCCGACACCGGCGCGACGACCACGCAGGACAGCAGGTGCAACGCGGTGTGCAGCCGCATGAGCGAATAGCGCCGGTCCCAGTCGAGCTCGAGGCCCACCTGCTCCCCCGGCTCGGGCCGGGAGCCGCCCGGGGCGGTAACGTGAAGCACGCTGCCGGGCGTCTCGCCCTTGCGGGTGTCGGCGATGGCGATCCGCTCGCCGCTTTCGCGCACGAGGCCGCCGCTGTCCCCGGGCTGCCCGCCGCCCAGGGGATAGAAGATCGTGCGGTCGAGCTCGATGCCGCGCTCGTGCACCGCGAGCACGCGCGCGGTGGCGGTTCGGAGGTACGCATCCTCCCGGAACAGGAGCTCGGTGCTCAAGCGGTGCGCCTCGCTCGGGCGTGCGCCCGCGTCGGGCACCGGCGCGCCGCCAGCCGCCGCGGCAACGGCGCATCGGCCGGCCATCGTCCCGCGAAGCTGTCCGATCGGGTCAACACGGCCGGGAATTATAGCCGATATGACCTCCATGATTCCGCGCCGTGCTGTGCGTCCCGTGCGCCGAAGAGCGCCGGGATCGCGGCGCCGGGGGAGACTTTGAGGGTATCCTTGCCGCTCTTGCGTCGCAGGGGGTGCCGTGATGCTCAAGTGGTTCCGGATGACGCTCATTCTGCTCGCCTGCTGCGGGGCCGACGCGACGGCCGCCAACATGCTCCTGCTGCGTGACCCGACGATGTCGCGGACGCGGATCGTGTTCGAGTACGGCGGGGAGCTCTGGAGCGTACCGCGGGCGGGCGGCGATGCGCAGCCGCTCGCGAGCGGCGACGATCTGCTCGCCCAGCCGATCTTCTCCCCCGATGGACGCTGGGTCGCCTTCACCGGAACGTTTCAGAAGAACACGGACGTCTACGTGGTGCCGGCCGATGGCGGGCAGCCGCGCCGGTTGACCTACTACCCCGGACCCGACATCGCGGTCGGCTGGACGCCCGATGGCAAGAGCGTGCTGTTCCGCTCGCATCGCTACAGCTTCTCCGATCCCGATCAGCTCTATACCGTGCCGGTCGAGGGTGGTTTTCCGAGCGAGTTGCCCCTGCCGGCCGCGGAGATGGGCTCCTATTCTCCGGATGGCAGCCACATCGCCTATGTGCCGGGTTTCCAGTGGGAGAAGTACTGGCAGGGCTACAAGGGCGGCCAGCACACGCAGGTCTGGATCGCGCGCCTTTCCGACTCGAGCGTGGTGCGCATCCGCACGCAGAACGCCAACGAGACCGATCCGATGTGGGTCGGCGACAAGGTCTACTTCCTCTCCGACCGCGACGGCCCGACCACGCTGTACGTCTACGACACCGGCAGCGGCGCGGTCAAACGCCTGATCGACAACACCGGATTCGACATCACGTCCGCATCCGCAGGGCCGGGCGGCATCGTCTATTCGCAGTTCGGCGAGCTGCACATCTATGACTTCGCCAGCGGGAAGGAGCACCCGGTGACGGTGCGGGTCGCCGGTGATCTGCCGCAGCGCCGTCCGTACTACAAGAGCGTCGCGCACGACATCTTCTCGAGCGGAATCTCCCCGCACGGCGTGCGCGCGTTGTTCTCCGCGCACGGGGATATCTTCACCGTGCCGGCCAGGCACGGCAGCATCCTCGATCTCACTCACAGCCCCGGAGCGATGGACCGGGACCCGGCGTGGTCGCCCGACGGGCGGTCGATCGCCTACTTTTCCGATCGTGCCGGCGAATACGACCTGTACGTGCGCCGCCAGGATGGCACCGGTCCGGTGCGCCGGATCGTGCTCGGTGAGACCGATGCCTTCTATCACGGGCTCGGCTGGTCCCCGGATTCGCACAAGCTCCTCTTCAGCGACCAGAAGCTCGATCTCTGGTACGTCGATCTGAGCAACGCCGACCCCCGGCCCGTCAAGGTCGCGACCGACACGGTCGACTCGCCGCTGCATGCCTTCGATGCCAAGTGGTCGCCCGACAGCGAGTGGATCGCCTACACCAGGCTGATGCCCAACAATCTGCACGCGATCTTCGTCTTCGGCCTGAAGGACGGCTCGACACACCGGATCACCGACGGCCGGAGCGATTGCCTGTCACCGACGTTCGACGCCGGCGGCAAGTATCTGTACTTCACCTCGAGCACCGACACCGCCTTGAGTCAGGGATGGCTCGACATGTCCTCGCTCGAGCATCCCGTGAAGCGCGTCGTGTACGTCGCGACATTGCGGGCGGATCTGCCCTCGCCGCTCGCCCCGCGCGCAGGCTTCGAATCCTCGGCCGCGCACCCGGCCGGCGGCGGGAAGAGGGCAGCGCCCGCGCGCTCAGGCGCGCGCGCGGCGCGCGGCGGCAAGCACGCGAAGGCCCCGGTCGCGCCGGCACCCGTCACCATCGATTTCCAGGGACTTCAGGCGCGCGCCGTCCCGCTGCCCGTGCCGCCCGGCAACTATCTCGATCTCAGGGCCGGCAAGGCCGGTGTGCTGTACCTGCTGCGCCTGCCGCTCGTGCTGACGCGCACGGCCTTCGGCAGGAACGGCGCGCCCGTGTCGGTGACGCGCTTCGATCTGAAGTCGCGCAAGTCGAGCCCACTGGTCGCGGGGGTCACCGACGTGTCGGTCGCGGCCGAGGGCGGAGCGCTGCTTTACCGCAGGGGCGAGACCTGGTTCATCGCCAAGACGGCACCGCACGCGAAGCCGACGCCGCTCGATCTGAAGAGCATGCGCCTGCTCGTGGTTCCGAGCGAGCAGTGGGCCGAGATGTACCGCGACGCGTGGCGCATGGAGAAGGCGTACTTCTACAACCCGACCTTCGACGGGCTCGACATCGACGCGGCGGAGCGGGAGTTCGCGCATTATCTGCCGGGCATCGCGAGCCGCGACGATCTGTCCTTCCTCTTCCGCGAGATGATGAGCTATCTGTCCGTCGGACACATGTTCATCCGCGGCGGCTACGTGCCGAAGATGTCCGAGATCAAAGTCGGGCTGCTCGGCGCCGACTACCGCATCGAGCACGGTCACTATCGGATCGTGCGCATCTACCGCGGCGGCTCGTGGAACCCCGGGGTCTATGCGCCGCTCGCGCAACCGGGCCTGAAGGTCGAGGCGGGCGATTACCTGCTCGCGGTCAACGGCACGCCGCTCGACTCCCGGATCAGCCTGTACGAGGCATTCGAGGACCTGGCCGGCAAGACCGTGGTGCTCACCGTCGGGCCCCACCCGGACATGAGCGGCTCGCATACCCTCGTCGTGAAGACGATCCCGAGCGAGGCCGCCCTGCGCCACATTGCCTGGGTCGATCACAACATGCGCCTGGTGGATCGGCTGAGCCACGGCAAGCTCGGTTATGTCTATCTGCCCGACACGGGCTTCGGCGGCTACGGGAACTTCAATCGCTACTATTTCTCGCAGATCGACAAGCAAGGCATCATCCTCGATGAGCGGTACAACCATGGCGGCCTGCTCTCGGACTACATCATCGACAACCTCGAGCGCCAGCCGACGGCGCTGATCGTCACCCGCCGGGGGAAGACCCAGATCGCCCCGTACGAGGCGGAATTCGGGCCCAAGGTCATGATCATCAACCAGTTCGCAGGCTCCGGCGGCGATGCGCTGCCCTGGTACTTCAAGATGGCCCACATCGGCACCCTGGTCGGTCATCGAACCTGGGGTGGCCTGGTCGGCATCTACGGCTATCCGCGGCTGATGGACGGAGGCTCGATCACCGCGCCGCGCGTGGCGGTCGAGGGACTCGACGGCACGTTCCCGGTCGAGAATCACGGTGTGAGCCCGGACGTCAAGGTGTGGCAAAACCCGCAGCTCGTGCGCGAGGGGCACGATCCGCAGCTCGAGCGCGCGGTGCAGATCGCCCTGCAGCAGCTCGCGGCGCATCCGCCGCGCCACTATCGGCGTCCACCCTGGCGCAACTATCACCCGGTGCTGCCGCCGCTGCCGAAGGCGCCG
>JAKAZP010000161.1 GCA_021815905.1 Pseudomonadota bacterium
AACAACGACATGGCGGAGCTCGAGGAGTGCCTGAAGCGCGCGGCCGGCGCGCGAACGCGCCTCATCGCGACCGACGGCGTGTTCTCGATGGACGGGATCGTCGCCAACCTGCGCGCGATCTGCGATCTCGCCGACCGCTACGACGCGCTCGTCATGGTCGACGACTCGCATGCCACGGGATTCATGGGCGCGGGCGGCCGCGGGACGCCCGAGCATTGCGGCGTGGCCTCGCGCATCGACATCCTCACGGGAACGCTCGGCAAGGCGCTCGGAGGCGCGAGCGGCGGGTACATCGCCTCGCGGCGCGAGGTCGTCGAGTGGCTGCGCCAGCGCTCGCGCCCGTACCTCTTCTCCAACAGCATCCCGCCGGTCGTGGCCGCGGTCGGGCTGCGCGTGCTCGATCTCATCGAGCACTCCCCGGAGCTGCGCGAGCAGCTGCACTCGAATGCGCGCCACTTCCGCTCCGCGCTCGAGCGCCTGGGCTTCGATCTGAAGCCCGGCGAGCATCCGATCATCCCGGTGATGCTGGGCGATGCCGCGCTCGCGGGCCGCATGGCCGATCGCCTGCTCGAGCGCGGCGTCTACGTGATCGGCTTCTCGTACCCGGTGGTGCCGAAGGGCCAGGCCCGCATCCGCACCCAGATGTCCGCCGCGCTCACGCGCGCGCAGCTCGACACCGCCATCGAGGCGTTCGCCGCCGTGGGCCGCGAGCTGAAAGTCATCCAATGAGCCAACCCCCCGGCGCGCGCAGGCCCCTCCCTGCCTGGACCGGCTCGCGCCCCGGCAAGCCCCACGGGAGCCGCGCACGGCGCATGACATGAAAGCCCTGGTCAAGAAAGAGTCGGCGCCCGGTATCTGGCTCGAGGAGATCCCCGAGCCCAAGGTCGGTCCCAACGACGTGCTGATCAGGATCGGCAGGACCGCGATCTGCGGCACCGACATGCACATCTACAACTGGGACGCGTGGGCGCGCAAGACCATCCCGGTGCCCATGGCGGTCGGTCACGAGTACAGCGGCCGCATCGTCGAGGTGGGCTCGGAGGTGCGGGGCTTGAAGCCCGGCGACCGCGTCTCGGGCGAGGGACACATCACCTGCGGCTACTGCCGCAACTGTCGTGCCGGCCGTCGGCATCTGTGCCGCAACACCGTCGGCGTCGGCGTGAACCGCCCGGGCGCGTTCGCCGAGTACCTCGCCATCCCGGCCGAAAACGCCTTCAAGCTCCCCGACTCGATCAGCGACGACATCGCCTCCATCCTCGATCCCTTCGGCAATGCGACCCACACCGCCCTCGCCTTCAGCATGGTCGGGGAGGACGTGCTGATCACGGGCGCGGGACCGATCGGCGTCATGGCCGCCGCGATCGCGCGCTTCGTCGGCGCCCGTCACGTCGTCATCACCGACGTCAACGACTATCGCCTCGAGCTCGCGCGGAAGATGGGCGCCACGCGCGCGATCAACGTCCAGCGCGAGTCGCTCGATCAGACGATGAAGGACCTCGGGATGCAGGAGGGCTTCGACGTCGGGCTCGAGATGTCGGGCAACGCCGCCGCGTTTCGCGACATGCTGCGCACCATGCACCACGGGGGCTCGATCGCCATCCTCGGCATACCGCCGGAGGAAACCGCCATCGACTGGAATCAGGTGATCTTCAAGGGCCTGACGCTCAAGGGCATCTACGGCCGCGAGATGTTCGAGACCTGGTACAAGATGGCGAGCCTGCTGCAGAGCGGGCTGAAACTCGAGCCCATCATCACCCATCACCTGCCCGTGCGGGATTACCTCGAGGCCTTCGGCATCATGGGCTCCGGCCGCTCGGGCAAGGTCATCATGGACTGGAGCAATATTTGATCTGCTATCTGTCGTTGCGGCAGAAGCAGTACGAGTACAGCCGGCCGCGCTCGCTGAAGCGCGCGAGATGACCGAGCTCGCGCGCGAGCGGGCTGAAGTCCTCCGCCATCGCATCGAGCCCGAGATCCTGCCGGTACGCCCCCATCATCGAGATCATCGCGGTGGCGGCGTGCGCCTGAGTGTCCTGCACCAGCCGCTCGCTCCAGGAGAGGTGCGGATGCACGAACTCGACCTGGTAGCTCGTGACGTGCGCAAGATGCGCCGCGGCATGGATGGCGTCCTCGAGCGTGCCGAGATGATCGACCAGTCCGATGCGCCTTGCCTCGGCCCCCGCCCAGACGCGGCCCTGGGCGATGGCATCGATCTGCTGCGGCGTCTGGTGTCGACCGGAGGCCACGAGATCGACGAACTGCTGATAGCCCTCGCCGACCTGCGACTGCAGGAGCTGGCTCGTCTCGGGACTCAACGGCACCAGGGGATTTAACTGCCCGGCGAGCGGCGTCGTGCCGAGGCCGTCGACATTGACGCCGACCTTGCCGAGAGTCTGATTGACCGTCGGGATGACGGCGAAGATGCCGATGGAGCCGGTGAGTGTCGCGGGGCTCGCCCAGATCTGGTTGGCGGGAGCGGCGATGTAGTACCCGCCCGAGGCGGCGAGATCGCTCATCGAGACGACCAGCGGCTTGCCGGCCGCGCGCAGCGCGACCAGCTGGCGGTAGATCTGCTCGGCCGCCGTGACGCTGCCGCCCGGGCTGTCGATCCGCAGCACCACCGCCTTGATGCTCTTGTCGAAGCGCACCTCGCGAATCAGGCGCGAGAGCGACTCGCCGCCGATCGTGCCCGGCGGCTGATTGCCGTCATCGATGTCGCCGGAGGCGACGATCACTCCGATGCGCGCCGGGCCGTCGCCATGATCGAACTGATTCTCGGCATCGACGATGTGCGCGTAGTCCCCGGCCGAGATCTGATTGAAGGTGCCGGTCGAGCGGTCGAGCCCCACCATGCGGATGAGGCGCTGATCGACCCGCTGCTTGCTCTCGAGCCCGGTCACGAGGCCCGCCTGCAGGGCGACTTTGGCCGCGTCGCCGTTCGCGGCGGTGACGGCCTGCGGCAGGTTGCTGACGTAGTTGGCGACGGCGTCGGCGGGAAGCTTGCGGGCGCGGGCGATCGCCTGCTGGTAGCTGGACCAGAGCACGTTGAGGTAATCGGTCGTCTGCTTCTTGTCGGCCTTCGACATGTTGTCGCGCGTGAAGATCTCGACCGCGCTCTTGTATTTGCCGACGCGGAAGACGTTGACGTTGACGCCGACCTTCTGCAGCAGATCCTTGAAGTACAGCTCGTACTGGCTGAACCCCTCGATCATCACGAAGCCGGTGGGATCGAGATAGACCTGATTCGCCTGCGCGGCGAGATAGTACTGGTCCTGGTCGTACGCCATCCCGTAGGCGATGACGGGCTTGCCGCTCGCGCGAAACCGCTGGATGGCGCCCGCGAGCTCTTCGAGCATCGGCTGACCGGCGCCCTGAAGCTTGTCGAGATCGAGCACCAGCACGCCGATGCGCCGATCCGTGGCGGCCGCGCGGATCGCGCCCACGAGGTTCCAGAGGAGCGTCTCCTGCTGCCCGCCCCCCTGGGCGTTCTCGATGGCGCGCTGCACCGCGTTCCCGCTCAGCTGCTCGACGAGCTTGCCGCGGGGAGCGACCACGAGGGCCGCCCGCTCGGGCATGCTCGGGCTCGAAGCGCGCAGCGCCGCGATCACCAGAGCGAGGACCAACAGAAGCAGGAGCAGGTGCAGGAGCTTGCGCAGGCCGTCAAGGCCGCGCCAGAGACCCCGGAAGATTGCCCTGAGTGTGCCCATTGACGCCTCCGCCCCGCTCCCGGATCAGATCTTCTCCTCGATCCTCGCCGCTTTGCCCGAAAGATCGCGCAGGTAGTAAAGCTTCGCGCGACGCACACTGCCGCGGCGCTTGACGGCGATGTCGCTGATGGCGGGACTGTAGGTCTGGAACACCCGCTCGACGCCCTCGCCGTGGGAGATCTTGCGGACGGTGAAGGAGGAGTTGAGTCCCCGGTTGCTGCGCGCGATCACCACGCCCTCATAGGCCTGGATGCGCTCGCGGTCGCCTTCGACCACCTTCACCTGCACCACCACGGTGTCGCCCGGCTTGAAGTCGGGGACCTTGCGGGTCATGCGCTCTCGCTCGAGTTCCTGGACGATCTTGCTCATTGTTTCACCCTCGATCTTCGTCTCCCGCCGCGCGGGCGGCGAGAAACTCGTTCAGTAACCGTTGCGCCCGCGGCGCGAGCCCGTGCCTCGCGATGAGGTCCGGTCGGCGCAGCCAGGTGCGCGCCACCGCCTCCCCGAGTCGCCAGCGGGCGATGTCGGCGTGGTTGCCCGAGATCAGCACCGGCGGCACGGCGCGCCCTTCGAATACCTCCGGGCGCGTGTACTGCGGTCCCTCGAGCAACCCTTCCGAAAACGAATCCGCGCCGCTCGAGCGTTCATCGCCGAGCGCGCCGGGCAACAGCCGCGCTACGGCGTCGATCACCACGAGCGCCGCGAGCTCTCCTCCCGAGAGCACGTAGTCGCCGATCGAGAGCTCCCGATCGATGCCGAGCTCGATCACCCGCTCATCGACGCCCTCGTAGCGGCCCGCCACGAGCAGCACTCCCGGCTCCTTCGCGAGCGTCCCCACGGCGGCCTGGCTCAACGGCTCGCCCTGGGCGCTCAGACAGATCCTCGGGCTCCCGGCCGGCAGCCGCGCCTGCGCCGCGCGGATCGCGGCCAGCATCGGCTCGGGCTTGAGCACCATTCCCGGGCCGCCTCCGTACGGGCGGTCATCGACCGTGCGGTGCGCATCGCTCGTATGGGCGCGCGGATCTTCCGTCCCGACCGCGAGCAAGCCTCGCTCGAGCGCCCGGCCGACGATCCCGTAGCGCAGCGCTCCGGCGATCATGTCGGGAAACAGCGTGACGACCTCGATCCTCATCGAGCCGCTCTACTCGATCTCCGCCGGCCAATCCACCACGATTCGCCCGGCCGCAAGATCCACGCGTCGCAGGTGCGCCGGGTCGGCCAACACCCAGTGCTCCCGCCCCGGCCGCTCCTCGACCACCATCACCGCGCCTCCCGGCCCATCCACGAAGTACGCGACCGCCCCGAGCGGCACGCCCTCGAGGTTCTGTACCGCGAATCCGATCAGGTCCGCGCGGTAAAACTCGCGATCACCCGTCGGCGGCAGCTCCTTGCGCGCGATTTCGACCCGCGCGCCCGTGAGCGCGGCGGCTCCGTCCCGGTCGCTCACGCCCTCGAGCCGCACCACCAGCCGCTCACCCTGAACGCGGCCCTCGAGCACTCTCGAGCGCGTCCGCTCCCCGCGCGGCCCGTGCAGACTCCACTCGCGGTAGCCGAGCAGCGCCTCCGCAGGCTCGGTGAAGGAGGCGACGCGCACCCACCCCTCGAGCCCGAACGGCGCCCCGACCCGGCCGAGCTCCACCCAGCGGACGGGCCCGGTCTCGGGCTCGCCGCCGCGGCGGCGCTCCCTAGGCCGTCGCCTGCTTGCGGTAGGCGGCAACGAGCGAGCGCACCCGGTCAGAGGGCTGGGCGCCCTTCCCCACCCAGAAATCGATGCGCGGCAGGTCGAGCTTGAGCCGGGTCTCGCCCCGATGCGCGATCGGGTTGAAGTAACCGACGTGCTCGAGGCTGGGTCCCCCCTGGCGCTTGCGGCTGTCGGTCACCACGACGTGATAGAAAGGCTGATTGCGCGCACCGCGCCGGGTCAGGCGAATGGTTACCATGGTTTGAGGATCTGGGATCTCGAAAAAAAGAGCGCGGATTCTACGTGGTTCGGGCCTGAACTGAAAGTCGCGGCGAGCCCCGGGGGGGCGGGCCCCCGCCTATCCCGGCAGTCCGGGCGGCAAACCGCCCTTGAAGGCCCCGAGAAGCCGCTGCAGCCGCCCGCCCTTCATCCGCTTCATCATGCGCTGCATCTCCAGAAACTGCTTCATCAGTCGATTGACGTCCTGCACCTGCACGCCCGCGCCGCGGGCAATGCGGCGGCGCCTGGAGCCGTCGATGAGGGCGGGCGCGCGGCGCTCGCGGGGGGTCATCGAATTGATGATGGCGATCTGACGGCGAAGCTCCCGGTCGCCCTGGTCGGCGGACACCGGGCTTTTCTGCAGGGCGGCGCCCGGGAGCTTCTCGAGCAGTGCGCCGAGGCCGCCCATCTTCTGCACCTGCTCGAGCTGGCTCTTCAGATCGCCGAGATCGAATCCCTTGCCCTTGACCACCTTGCGGGCCAGCCG
>JAKAZP010000162.1 GCA_021815905.1 Pseudomonadota bacterium
GGCAGGCCGTCGGTCACGAGGATGACGTACTGCTGCGCCGCGCAGCCGTTGCTCGTCGGCAGGGTGGTGGTGGTGTAGTAGTTATAGGCGCCCCTGAGGAGCCCGGGCAGCGCCGATTGACCGGCGCTCGCCTTGATCTCGCCCGTGCCGGAGGAGTTGGTCTCGGGCTCGAGGTACGGGGTGAACTTGGCGATCGCCGTGGAGACCGACGAGGTGGTCGGGGTGGCGCCCGCGCTCGTCATGGGCACGGCGACGTTGGCGGAGGTCGCCGACTGGCTCGCGCCGTAGCCGAAGCCGCGCTCGATGTACATGGTCTGCGCCGAGTAGGGCACGAATCCGGCGTTGGTCGGCGTCGTGGCCGTGGCGCAGCCGTTGATCTCCGAGCTGTAGCTCTCCACGATGCTGCCGGGATTGGAGTTGTAGTCGGCGAGCGAATAGGCGGTGTAGGGATTCAACGGGGTCGGACCGCCGTAGGCGATGCAAACCGGGGCGACGCCCCCGGCGTACAGCACGTCGTTGATGAGCGGGTCGTCGCTGCTCGCCGAGATCTGCATGTACGTCGAGGTCGAGACGCTCCCGGTGACCTTGCCGCTCGAGTCGATGGCCAAGCAGTCCGAGTACAGCGTCGGGTTCGACGAGTTCACGGACGGATAGCCGTTGCAGGGATTCAGCGCGTAGCGGTTGCCGGCGGTCTCCGTGCTGGTGAACACGAATCCGCCCGGAGGGCTCATCTCATAGAGCCAGGTGGTGTAGCGGTCGGGACTGCCGGTCTGGTAGTCGAGCAGGGCGAAATCGGCATCCGGCATGAAGTCGGTCAGCATCGCCTGGATGGATTCCTTGGCGACGTTGAGGCGGCTCGGGGAGTTGTCGACCAGATTGCCGCCGGAGGAGACCGTGTAGGGCGCCGTGCCGCCCGAGCCGGCGGAGACCGGCGGCGTGAACCCGGAGGGAATGGTGTAGCTCGCCGGGGAGCTCGAGTTCTGCAGCAGCGACAGGGAAGTCCCGAGGGAGCCGGAGCCGGCCATGATGGCGCCGGAGAGATTGCCGTCCATGGACTCGGAGTTGCCGATCGCGATCACGATCTGCGGATGGGCGGGAATCGCGATGGTCAACGGCACCTGGGCGATCGAGATGGGCGTCGGGGCCGAGGCCGCGCCGGCGATTCCCACCATTGCGCCAACCGTCAGACCGACGAGCCAGACGAGCGCGCGCCGGGATGTCGACTTGTGTGAGGGCATGGTAGGTGGACCTCTCATAGCGGGGGCATCGAGGAAACGATGCTCTGGAGTGTCACGCTGGAGCTGCTGTCGCCGCCCTCGGCATGGGCCGTCACGCGGTAGACGTCCCACTGCGCATCGGCGTTGTATCCGCTGCTGGAAAGCGGGGAGCCGGGGCCGGCCACCGGGGGCAGCCGCTCGATGATGATCTGCGCCGGGCTCGGCGATGCCGGCATGGCCCCGAGCACCGGGCCATCGTACGCCATCGAGTTGGCTCCGGGCGCGCTCCAGTTGATGGTGTCGGCGATGCTGCCCGGGGTCGAGCCCTGCAGCTCGGAGGCGAGGTTGAACAGGCCGTTGGTGCCGGCGATGAAGTCCGCCTCGCTGTGCATCGGGATGAGCGCCTCGCCCTCGCGCAGGGCGGCTTCGGCGGCCTGAAGGGCGATCTGATGGTTGTCGTCGTTGCGCGCCATGCCTTCCTGGGCGGTCTGCAGCCGCGCGGCCGTGATGCCGATCAGTGTCAGGATGAGGAGCAGGATGAGCGCGACGACCAGCACGACGCCGCGACTCCCGCGGCGCCCGGGATACGAGGCGCGCAGGCTCCGCCGGAGTGTCCGCTTGCGGTCAATGTAGGGCATCGCGCAACCCGATGGTTTTCTCGAACACCCGGCGCAGGCGCGTGTCCTGCGGCGCGGTGACTTCCGTGCCGAGGAGGTCGAAGGTCTGGGCGGTCGCCGGCGCGGCCACCGAGCCCGGGGGGCTCGCGACCAGCACGGCGATCTCGAGGCTCTCCACGGAGCTGAAATCCGGCACCTGGTCGGCGGTCACGTACGCGATGCCCCCGCCGGAGCTGATTCCGTAGAGGATCTGCATGTTCTCGACGTCCTCCACCACTTCCGAGTCCGTGAAGACGTTCGTGCCCACCATGCCGTTCTGCAGCGTGAGCTCGCGGAGCGCGGAGTCGCCGTCATCGCCCATGCCGATGTAGAAGATCGTGGTCGTCAGGGGATAGACCAGCGCGCCGGTCGAGAACCCGACCGGGAGGCTGGTGGTGGTATCGCCCGGGGAGCCGCCGACGCCCGCGAACGAGACGGTCGCCGGCGAGCTGCCGGTCACGGCGCCGATCTGGAAGGGCACCGCCTTGGTGCAGTCCGACACGACCGCGAGCTGGGTCTGCTGGAGACTCCCGGCGCTCGAGACGGTGAGACTGCCGGCGCCGGCGGTGGCATCCGCCGTCGTGTAGACCGGAGTCGATTGCGGCAGGCTCGAGCGCAGGACGAGGATGTCGCTCCCCTGGATCTGCTTGCCGGTGGCGGCGGTGAAGGCGGCATCGAGGGTCGGGGTCCAGTTGGCGACGCCCGCGCCATCGGTGGGGATCGCGGGCAGCGTCACGGTGTCGCCCGGGGAGGTGGCCGCCGCCTCGTAGCCGCCGACGCCGTAGCGGAAGTCGAACGCGAGCGGAGTGCCGCTCCAGTTGAGCATGGTGTTGCCGGTGGTGCCGGTCGAGGCGTAGGTGCAGCCGATGAATCCCGCCTCCCGCGCGAGCCCCGAGATCGAATCGAGCGCGAAGCGGCCCTCGTCGGCGAGCGCCGCGACGCCCGAGGTTTCCTGGTAGGCCGAGCGCGATCCGACGAACACGGAGATGAGTGCGGCGCTGAGGAGGAGCGCCAGGACGACCGCCACCATGAGCTCGATCAGCGAGAAGCCGGCGTTCGCGCGCTTCACAGCATGGTCTCCAGGGTGATGGAGACCGTTCCGGTGCCGGCCCCGAAGGTTTGTTGCGCGACGCTGTCGTCCCACGTGACCGTGATGGTGGCGGTGACGTCGGTGGCGCCGGTGATGGGATCGGTCACGTTGCTGGTCGTGATGGTGCCGGCGCCCGAAGGCCCGAGCCCGGTCGACAGCGCGTTCTTCCACTGCCACAGGTCGTATTCCGCCTGGGTCGCGCCGCCGCACGGGGACGCGAGGCTGCAGGCGACACCGGGGTTGGTGATCGAGGCGGAGGAGGTCACGGTGTACCCGCCCGATGCCGCCGTCGGCCGGTTCGAGCGCATGGCGTCCAGGATGGAATAGGCGAGGGAGGTTGCCTGAGTTCTCAGATAGGCGCTGTCGTTGGCGCGGGAGGACACCAGCAGGAGCTTGTCGATCCCGAGCAGCCCGATGCTGAGCACCAGCAGCGTGACGAGCACCTCCACCAGCGAGAAGCCGTGGGAGCTGCGGGTCGTGCGGATGGCGTTCATGGGTGGCTCGGGCGGCTCGTCACGGACAGCTGAGCGCCAAGCCGCTCAGATTCTTGCCGACGGTCGGGGAGGAGGCGACGCTGCCCGTCAGATTCACCTGCACGAAGCGGGCGAAGCTGCCGCCCCGCTGATCGCACAGCGTGAATTTCGCCGCCGCGGCGACCATGCCCGTCGACTGGAAGGTGACGGCCGTGAGGCCGCTCGCCTCCGTCAGCGTCATGCCGCTCGCGAGGGCGGGCTCGGTCAGCATGGGGGTGGCGCCCGTTGCGCTGCTCAGCACGATCCACCCCTGCGACCAGGGGGTCGTGGTGCTGCAGCTGGTTCCATCCACCGACGGGCAGACCGACACCGAGGCATCCTCCTTGATCGCCTCGCTCCGTGCGGCGTCGAGGCTCATGACCAGGGTGTTGGCGTCGGTCCAGTCACGGTCATTGCGCAGATAATCCTGGAATGCGGGGACCGCCATGATGGTGAGGATCACGGCGACCGCCAGGGTGACCATCAGCTCGATGAGCGTGAAGCCGGCAGCCGCGCGCGCAGAGCCGTCGCGGGTGAACGGTGAGCCGGCCTCCCGAAGGGCCGCTGCCGGATCGCTGGATGTCAGTTGGCGCACTGCTCGGAGTTCTGCAACCTACGGTGCGGCGGACTGTACCGGAACGGCAGCTTGGCTTCTTGCGACATGCGACAGTAATCCGCGCCCTTCCGACCGGCGGCAACGGGCAGCCGATGAGCGGAAGGCGGGAGTGTGTGCCGGTTCTCGTTATCCGGTCGTGCCCGCAAGCGGCCCCGGGAAGCGGCCGCTCCCCGCCGGATCGGTGCCGGGCGAGCGGTTGCCCGATCGCCGGAAGTCGACGGGACGGGGCGAGGCGCTCCAGGCGTCGGGTCCGACCAGAGGAGCGGACTCGTATCCGTAGTTGCCGCACACCCCGGGTTGCGCGCGCGGACGTACGTTTTGTCCGTATGTCGCGCCGCGCGCGCCTGGCGCAGTCTCCCTGCAGGTTACGATGAAGTTGGGGAGAGTCGCATGAACTCGGGTGTGGGCCGCGCACGAATCGGTCAGTGGTATACGCGCTTGGACAAGGGCGAGACGTTTCAGGTCATCGGATTCGACGAGAGCTCTCGGACGATCGAGATTCAGGCCTTCGACGGCGATCTGGACGAGATCGATCTCGATGCGTGGTACACCCTGCCGCTTGCGCTTGGCGAGCCGCCCGAGGACTGGACCGGTCCGGTGGACGACATCGAGACCGACGATCTCGGCTACTCCGAAACGGAAATGAGCGAGGCCGACTGGGCCGAGCCGCTGCAGCCGCTGAGATCCGACCAGCCGAAGGAGGCGTGGCAGGACACGACGGCGGAGGATGAGCGCGACGCGGAAGGCGAGGGCGTCTCGCTCGAGCCTCTGGCGCTCGATGATCCGATGGCCGCGTTCCGGCTGAGTTGAGAGTGGGATCATCATGCGAGCCCATGTCCGGCACCTCGCGGTGGCGCTCATCCTGGCGCTGATCCTGATCGCACTCGCCACGGTCGCGGCACGAGTTTTCGGCTGAGGCTGTCGCTATCAGCGGGTGCCCTGGCGACGAGGGCCACACGGGCGATGCTGCGAAGACGGGCGTCGGCATCCGCCCGCAGGGGCAGCACGAGAACGATCAGTGAAACGCGGGCTTCGCGCGAGATGACGAGCGAGCCGCCGCTGCCGCCGTGAGGGGTCGCAGCGATCGGACGGCGAAGCGCGGAGGTGCTCGAGCCGATCGCTGGACAAACGCCGCGCGCCGAGCGGCGCGCGAATGTTGCCCGGGACCGCGGCGGGCTGCATCGGCCATCTGGCTGATGAGGAGGATCTGGACAAGGCGGGCGCGGCGGGGCATAAGGCCGGAGTCCACCGGAACAGTGAGAGTCAGGACTTATGCCTCCAGGCGCGACCCGCGAGCCGTATCCGTCCCGGCGCGCATCCCGCAGGGCATGGCTATGGGGTTCCCTCGGCATGGCCCTCGTCGTGGCGTACTGCATCGGGCCCCTGGTCCAGCCGCACGTTTCGCTCGCGAGCGTGCACGACAATCTCTCGGCCATCACCCGCGACTGGATCCTGGTCGCGATACTGGCCGCCATCGGCTTCGTGGGCCAGAAGCGCTCCGCGGAGTTCTTCGGGCTTCGGGTGCCGGGCTGGCGCGACGTCATCGCCATGCTGGGCGTCTTCGTGGCGAGCGCCGTCATCGTCGTGCTGGTGACCGACATCGCCGTCGTGCACGCGGCGCTCAGGAGGATTTCCAGCCCCGATTTCATGAAGGTCCCGTTCGATGTGAGATTGGCCCTCGTGCTCACGGCGGGCATCTGCGAGGAATTCATCTTCCGGGGGTTCGTGATCGAGCAGATCGGCGAGTGGACGGGATCCCTGTCCCTCGGCGCCGGGATATCACTGCTTTTCTTCGTCGTGCCGCACGCGTGGCTCTACGGGTTTACCGCCGGGCTCGCGATCCCGGCCGTTCTCGGCGCCGCGCTGACGCTGCTGTACCTGTGGCGGCGCAACCTGCCGGTCTGCATGCTGATGCATGCGATGGTGGACGGATACTCGCTGCTGCTGGTGCCGGCTTTGATGCGCGCACACGGTACATGAGCCGGGGGCTCTCCCCGCGAACGCGGGCATCGCGTCCGGGGACTTGTGCGAGCGGGAATGCATTGGCGAGAACTTACATGAT
>JAKAZP010000163.1 GCA_021815905.1 Pseudomonadota bacterium
GAGGGCGCAAGCCATGCCGTCGATGTCGCCCGCGTGCCAGACCAGCTTCTGCCCCCCGTACTCCTGCAGCATGAACCCGAGCCCGTAGGCGTAGAACCGGCCGTGCGGCGTCTGGGTGCGCATCCACCGACCGAGGTCGGAATGCGTCTGCACGATCTCCTGGGGCGACTCCATCGCGGCAATGACGGAGGGATCGAGCACCGTCCTGCCCTCGTACCGGCCGTCCGCGAGCAGCATGATGAGCCAGTGGCTCATGTCGTTCACGCTGGAATTGATGTTTCCGACGGGTGCGAACACATCCGCGTCGCCGGCCCAGAACCTGCGGATGACACGGACCTTGCCATCCACCCTGCCGTGCGGCACCGCCACATCGGTGGCCCGCTCGAGCGCCTCCGTGGTGGTGACCGTACGCGTCATCCCGAGCGGCGCGAAGAAACGAGCGGCGACATACCGGTTCCAGGACTCTCCGGTGATCGCCGGGATCAGCCGGGACGCGACGAGATACATGGTGTTGTTGTAGCAGAAGTGGGCCCGAAATCCGTAGCGGGGCTTCTGGAACCTCAGCCGCCGGATGACGTTGTCCGCCGTGTCGCGGGAGGTGTACCACATCATGGTCGGATCGCAGTAACCGGTGCGGTGCGAGAGCAGATCGCGAAGGGTGATCTCCTGCGTCACGTAGGGACTCGCGAGACGAAAGTCCGGGAGATACTTCACCACCCGGGCGTCCCATACGAGCTTTCCCGCCGACACCAGGGTCCCGAGCGATGCCGCCGTGAAGGCCTTGCTGTTGGAGGCGATCGTGAACAGGGTGTCGGCGTCGACGCGCCCCGGCTTGCCCAGCTCGCGAACACCGTAGCCGCGCGCGAGCACGACGCGCCCATCCTTCACCACCGCCACCGCGAGTCCCGGCACCTTCCACTCGGCCATCGCCGAGCGCACGTACGCGTCGAGTCCGGCGAGCGGCGCCTGCGAGCCACGCGCCGCAGGGACGCTCAGGGAGAGTGAGCACGACAGTGCCGCGAGCAGGGCCCGTGCCCGCGCGTGAGAGCCCTGGCAGCCGACCCGATGAGCACTTCGCATGGCAACACCCCCCGCTGCGAGACGAAAGGGTCAAAGATATCAGTTGTCGCCGCTCATCGCCGCCTCGAGCCCGCGTCGCTCCCCTGCGGAGCGCTCATCATGCCGTCAGCCGGGCAAGGCGGCCGCACCGGGCCGCGCGTGACCGGCGCTGACGCCGGATCCGGCGCCGGCCGGCGCGTGACCGGGAAGCTCGCACGGTGGACAATGGCGGCGGTACCGGACCCATCGCGACCGGAATCGTCCCGGGGGAGAGCTTCATGCGGCTTCTCGGCAATGTCATCTGGCTCGTATTTGGCGGCTTCGTCATGGGCCTCGGGTGGTGGGTGGCGGGCGTCATCGCGGCCATCACCGTCATCGGGATCCCCTACGCCATCGCGGCGTTCCGCATCGGCACCTTCTCGTTCTGGCCTTTCGGACGGGAAATCGCCGACGTCCCATCGGCGAGCGAGTCCCGACGGACTTTGATCCTGATCGGCAACATCCTGTGGATCGTGTTCGGCGGACTGTGGCTCGCGCTGGGCCACCTGCTGTGGGCTCTGCTGTTCGCGGTGACGATCCTCGGCATTCCCTTCGCGCTCCAGCACGTGAAGCTCGCGCGCCTCTCGCTCATGCCCTACGGCAAGACCATCGTGGTGCTGCCGCCGTGAATGCCCCGGTGCCTGCAGCCGTGACCGACCGATCATCGCCGTTCTCCAACCGGGATTTCCGCCTGCTCTTCGCCGGCAGCTCGATCTCGGCGATCGGCGATCAGTTCACGCTGGTGGCGCTGCCCTGGCTGGTGCTCGAGCTGACGGGCGACCCCGCGCAGCTCGGGATCGTGCTGGCGGTCATGGCGGTGCCGCGGGCCGCGTTCATGCTGGTGGGCGGGGCCGTGGTCGACCGCCTGTCGCCGCGCCGGGTTCTCCTGTCCGCTCGAATCGCCAACGCGGTCCTGACCGGCCTGCTCGCGGCATTGGTGCTCCGCGGCGCCATCAACATGCCGGCGCTCTACGTGCTCGCGATCGGCGTCGGTCTCTCGACCGCCTTCGCGTATCCCGCGGGCGGCTCCCTCCTGCCGCAGCTCGTGCCGCCCCGGCAACTCCAGGCCGCCAACTCGAGTCTGGTGGGAATGCGGCAGCTCAGCCTGCTGGTCGGGCCCGCGCTCGCCGGCTTGCTCATCCGTGCGGGCTCGGGAGCCACGGGCGGGGCGCGAGGCACCGGTCTCGCATTCGCGGTCGACGCGCTGAGCTTTCTGTTCTCGGTGGCCTCGCTCTTCATGATCCGTATTGCGAGCGACCGCCAGCGGCAGACTCCGGCCGCGGGAGTGCTGGCAAACATCCGCGAAGGCCTCCACGCCCATTGGCGGGATCCGCAGTTGCGGGCATTCATCTCCTACATGGCCCTCGTTTCGGTGCTGGTCGGAGGGCCCCTGCAGGTCTGTCTGCCACTGCTCGCGCGCACGCGCCTGAACGAAGGCGCCGCGGGGTATGGAATCCTGATGACTTCGTACGGCGCCGGCATGCTGCTCGGCAGCCTCACCTCCGTGCCGATCACGCGGCTCGCGCGCGGGCAGCTCGGCCTGATGGTGCTCGGCGTCGACGCCCTCAACGGGCTGGCGTTCGCGGCGCTCGGCGCCATTCACTCCCTGCCGGTCGCCGGCGGGCTGCTGCTGCTCGTGGGTACGTTCGCGGGCACGGTGCAGATCGCCGTCATGACCTGGCTGCAACATCGCGTGCCCCAGGCGATGCTGGGCAGGACCATGAGCCTGGTGATGTTCACGTTCATGGGCCTCGCGCCGCTCGCCGCGGCGGTCGCCGGAGGGCTCCTGAAGGTGATTCCGCTCGCGCACCTCCTCGCGATCGCCGGACTCAGCCTGACCGCCGTCGCGCTCGTGTGTCTCACGCGGCCGAGCCTGCGTGCGATCGCGCTCCGGGCGCCCTCCGCCGGCTGAGGACATCGGGCGCCGCCCGCTCGGGCGTGCCGGCGGCCCGCGCGCGCCTCCGTGGCCGGCTCGATTACCGCTGGAACAGGTCCTTGATCCTGTCGAAGAACGTGCGGGAGTGCATGTGCCGCAGAACCGAGGCCCACTTGTTCTCCGCGAGCAGTTTGCGCTCCAGATCCGACTCTTCTCTCTTCATGACCTCGAGAACCCTCGTATCCTCGTCCGCCTCCAGCCAGTATCCGTGTTGGTTGGGACAGAACTCCATCTCGAGATCGTAAAACCGGTAGCGGAACTTCTGCAGCGCGGCGGCGCACTCCGGGCACTTGTCGGGGGTCGCCTCGGAGCTGAACGCGAGGGTCCCCTTCCAGCGATCGCCGAAGTCGAAGACCTCGTCCTCGAGCTCCTGCAGCTCGTCGTGCTCGAACCACATTCCCTTGCACGACGGGCAGGAATTCACCTTGAGCTTGTGCCGGGTCGTGGGCATCAGCTCCACATTGCATCTGGGGCACTTCATCCGGGCCTCCGTTCGTGGGCCTCGAGCGATTCGAGGCGCGCGATTATAGCAACGCCCGCTGGCGAGCACGGCCTCCCCGGCGGGCGGCTCGCCGGGGCTTCAAGCGCGCACTCGGCTAGACTCGGGGGAGAATACCAACCTGCGATCGAACCGAGGAGCCATGGCCTACGTACCCCGGCGCGAGCCGCGATCCGACAGCCTCACCGTACGCGGCCTGCGTCATCGCGTCACCTGGTGGGGTGAGCGCACCGGGACGCCGATCGTGCTGCTGCACGGATTCATGGACTGCGGCGCCACATGGCAGTTCCTGGTCGATTGTCTGCCGCAGGCCTGGTCGCTCGCCGCTCCCGACTGGCGCGGGTTCGGCCACAGCGAGCGGGCGGCCGGTGGATACTGGTTCCCGGACTATTTCGCCGATCTCGAGGCGCTGCTCGATGACCTGGTGCCGCAAGGACGAGCGCGCCTCATCGGCCACAGCATGGGAGCGAACATCGCGCAGCTCTACGGCGGCATTCGACCCGGGCGACTCGAGTGGCTCGTGAGCCTCGAAGGCCTCGGGCTCCCGGCATCGAGCCCGCAGGAGGCTCCCACGCGACTCGCGCAATGGCTGGACGAGCTGCGCCAGCCGCCCCGCGAGCGTCGATATCGCTCGGTCGGCGACCTCGCCGCTTACCTCGAGGCGCGAAATCCGAGGCTGACGCGCGAGCGCGCCGAATTCATCGCCCGGGCCTGGACGCGGCCGGTCTCCTCGGCCGGCGAACCGACGAAGGGTACGGACGGCGCGGCAGGCGAAATCGAGCTGCTGTTCGATGCCCGGCATCGGCTCGTCAATCCGGCGCTCTATCGCCGCGAGGAAGCGCAGGCCTGCTGGAGGCGATTCGATGCCCCGGTTCTGCTCGTCACCGGTGGGGAGTCCGGTCACGCCGCCAGACGCGAAGCCAACGCGGACTCGCTGCGCCGGCACGTCCGCGACCTGCGCATCGCGACCGTGGCCGGGGTCGGCCACATGATGCATCACGAGGATCCCGCGGCGGTGGCCCAGCACATCGTGCGATTCGAGCGGGAGTGCGCGGCCGCGAGGGGCCTCCCGGTCGAGCGGTGACTCGGAGGCGCCTTCGACTGCGGGCAATGGCGCGCGGCCGGATACCGGCGCCTCCGCCTGCGAGGTAAACTGCGGCTCCCGATCCAGGGTATCGCCGCATGTCGACAGCGCCCGGACGCCGAGCGTCTCCCCACAGCTTCGGGTATCGCGAGCACGGTGGACCGCCGCCCGACAGGCAGCCCGCATGAGCCGTGGGTTGACTGTCAGGCTGACACTCAGCGCCGTCGGATTCCTCTGCACCGTGCTCGTGGCGTTCGGGGCATTCGGGCTCTGGCCACCCACCCGGCTGCCGATGCGCATCGAGCAGCGTGCCGGCGGCCAATTCGTCGTGATGTCCGCGACCGGCCCGGCACCGCCTCCTCCGCTCCTCGAGGGCGATGTCCTGGATCTGAATGCCATGACTCCGGCGAGCCGCGCCGCACTGCTGCCCCAAGAGGAAAACATCCGTCGAGGAACGCAGATCCGGATCGCCGTGACCCGCAATGGCCACGTGCTGCGGGTCCCGCTCGCATTCGTGCCGCAGGCGCAGTCTCGAGCCGAAAAGCTGCAAGACTGGATCGGCGGCGGTGCGATGATGCCGCTGTTTCTGTTGTGCGCCCTGCTCACGCTCTGGAAGGGCCGCAGCGCGGCTGCGTGGGGACTCACGGTCTTCTCGCTGGCGTCCGTCGTCACCAACGGCATCGAAGTGATTCCTGCGCAGCCGCTCGCAAGCTTCTGGATCGTGCAGGTCAGCCATGCGTTGGCAGCGCTCGCGCTCGTCCCTGCGATCTACGTCACGGCCGAGGCGCTCGCGTACGACGGCCTCTCGCCGCGCGCGCGGACGGGGATGCGCGTCTCGCTCGCGACGCTCGCCTTGTTCATCTTCGGCATGCGGGTTGCGGAGGACGTCGCTTTCGCCTACTTCGGCATACCCCGGTCCCCGGCGCTCGAGCGGGTGGCGAGCGGCCTGTTGCTGGCTCTGCTCGCCTTTCCCATGCTCGCGCTGGCACTGGGCTACCGTCATTCGGGTCGCGAAAGCCAGTTGCGCATGCGCTGGGTTCTTGCGAGCACCGTCCTGATGGTGCTCGCGACGGTTGCACAGCTTGCGATCTCCGGGTCGAGTCACCCCGATCTCTCGCGTGTCGCCCAGGTTGCACAAGGGTTCGTGATGCTCGGCTACATCTACGCCGTGCTGCGCACGCGGCTCGTGGATGTGTCCTTCGTCATCAATCGCGCCCTGGTGTTCGCCTCGATCACGGCGCTTTTGTTCGGTGTCTTCTCCCTGCTCGAGCTTGTGCTGCATCAGTTCGCGGTCGGCGAGCGGCTCAGCTGGATCCTTCAGGGAGCGACGGCGCTCGTGTTCGCGATGGCGCTGAGTCCGCTGCACCGCAGGATCGAGCATTCGCTCGAGAAGCTCTTCTTTCATCGCCAGCGGCTCGCGCTCGGCTCGGTGCGCAGCTTCGCGACGGAGTGCGCCTTCATCGAGCAGGAGCACCGGCTGCTCGAGACCGCCGTCGGGCGTCTCGCGCCCCAGTGCTCCGCCGTGGCCGTGTAC
>JAKAZP010000164.1 GCA_021815905.1 Pseudomonadota bacterium
CCCTGCGCACCGAGCGCCGGCGGCAGGCCGGCGAGGACCAGCAAGGACAGTGCGACGAACCACTGGGTGGAGGTTGTGGCCTTCATCTCGGTCTTCCCTTCACAATATTTGGACCCCCGCCGGAATCGATCCCCCTGAATCCGCATTCGCGCGCCCGCGTGTCCGTTCGCTCGAGCGGACACGCGCCGAAGGTGACCGGCGGGCGCGGCATTCTATGATGATGGGGCTCGCGTTCGCCACGCGGACAAGCGAGCGATTCCGTCAGCTCGTCGCCAACGGACCGGTGAATGGAAGTTGAATCACCACGGCGCTCGGCGCGGGTGGTGCCGGAGCGCCGTGTTCAGTTGCAACGCCTCATCCGGCGGCCGGTCCAACCCCCGCGTCCGGCTTGGCCGGGCGCGCCGCCGCGGACGGCGACGTCGCCGGCGGTCGGGCGCAGAACGCCACGATCCAGCCGAAGAGCAGCATGGCGGCGAGATTCTCCAGCGCCTTCGCCGGACGCAGGTAGGCCACGATCTGACTCAGGGTGACCGGAGCCGCCGAGAGCGGCACCACGACGAAATTCATCACGAGAAAGATCACGATGCCCGCGACGATTCCGCCGAGCCACCATCGCCGGCGCAGTGACGGCGCGGATGCGGTGGCCAGCAGGTAGATCGCCGCGATGAGTGTCGACATCAGCCACTGGAGAACGAGGCCCAGCGCCGCCGCCGGAGCGCCGAGCGTGAAGGAGGCGCGGCCCAGCACTCCGCTCGCGATGTTGTGCAGGATGATGGCCGGCCCGCGCGAGTTGATGAGGCAGGCGGCTCCGATGTCGATGGTTCCGGCGACGAGGCCCGCCGTGACCGCCGCACGCAGCCCCGAGGAAGCGGTGATTCTCACGATTCGCCCCCGATTTCCGCGAATGCCGGGATTCTACGCCGGGATTGCGGTGCGGGCATGGCGATTGCGAGCCGCCTCGTGCGCGCGCGCGTCCGCACGCGGCGCGTCGCCGGATCAATCTGCCGGGAGGCCGGGTATGCGAGGAGCAAGAAGTGTTTCATGGCTGAGCGGTCTGCTCGCGCTCAGCGGCCTGCTCGGCGGCTGTGTCGTCGAGCCGCACCACGGAGATCATGGTCGGGGCGGGTATTACGGCGAGCCGCAAGAGGGCTACTACGACCGCGACCACCATCGGTACTGGCACGATCACAGGTGGCGCCGCTGCGACCGGGACGACCCGCACTGCCATTGACGGGGCGCCGGACGGCGCCCGGCCTCACTCTCTCCCGGAGTGGCCGAAGCCGCCCGCGCCGCGCGCGCTGTCCTCGAAGGACTGCACGATCTCGAGCGCCACCTGTACGACGGGCACGACCACGAGCTGGGCGATCCGCTCGCCGGGCCGGATCAGAAAGGGCTCGCGGCCGCGATTCCAACACGACACCAGCAGCTGACCCTGGTAATCCGAGTCGATGAGGCCGACCAGGTTGCCGAGCACGACGCCGTGCTTGTGGCCGAGACCCGAGCGCGGCAGGATCATCGCCGCGAGGCCGGGATCATCCAGGTGAATGGCCATGCCGGTCGGGATGAGCTCGGCCCGTCCCGGCTCCAGGTTGAGCGGTTCGGCGAGACAGGCGCGCAGATCGAGACCCGCGGAGCCGGCGGTGGCGTAGGCCGGCAGGGGAAATTCCCGGCCGAGGCGCGCATCGAGGATCCTGACCTCGAGCGGCCGGCGCGCCGCTGCCCGCACCGGCTCGCTCACGCCGGTGCCGTGCCGCGCTGCGGCGCAGGCCGCCGGGAGGCCGAGTACGATTCCGCGACCAGCCGTATGAGCTCGCGCGCGAGCTCGAGCTTGGGGCCCACGCCGAGATCGCGCCGCGCATCGCGCCAAAGCACGACCAGGTGGTTCTCGTCGCTGTCGAACACCTTCGCGTCGCCGACCTCGTTGGCGGCGATCATGTCGAGGTTCTTCTTCACGAGCTTGGCACGCGCGTTCTGCTCCACCGACTGAGTCTCGGCCGCGAAGCCGACGACGAAGGGACGGTCGGCACGCGCCGCGACGGTCGCGAGCACGTCGGGCGTGCGCTCCATCCCGAGCTCGAGGGCTTCGGCGCTCTTCTTGATCTTCTGCTCCTTGGGACTCGCCGGACGGTAGTCGGCGACCGCGGCCGTCGATATGAAAATGTCGACCCCGCCGAGCTCGCGCATGACGGCGGCCAACATGCTCTCGGCGCTCTCGACGTCCACGCGTCGTATGCCCGCGGGCGTCGCCAGGCTCACCGGCCCGCTGACGAGCACGACCTCGGCGCCTGCCTCGTGCGCGGCCTGCGCAACCGCGAAGCCCATCTTGCCGGAGCTGCGGTTGCTGATGAAGCGCACCGGGTCGATGCGCTCGCGCGTCGGGCCTGCCGTGATGAGCACCTTGCGGCCCGCGAGCACTCCGCCGCGCGCGGCGAGCATGTGCTCGAGGCGCTCGAGCAGCTCGGCAGGCTCGAGCAGGCGCCCCGCGCCCATCTCGCCGCAAGCCTGGCCGCCCTCGGCCGGCCCGAAGACTCGAATGCCGCGCGCGCGGAGCTTTTCCACGTTGGCGACCGTCGCGGCGTTGGACCACATGATGCGGTTCATGGCGGGGGCGACCGCGATCTGCGCCTCGGTGGCGAGGCAGATCGTCGAGAGCAGATCCCCGGCCAGGCCTGCGGCGAGGCGGGCCAGGAAATCGGCGCTGGCCGGGGCGATGAGCACCGCATCGGCCCACCGCGCGAGCTCGATGTGCCCCATCGCCGCCTCCGCCGCCGCGTCCCACAGGTCGAGACGCACCGGTCGACCCGAGAGCGCCTGGAAGGTCGTGGGGCCCACGAACTCGCGGGCGGATTCCGTCATCACCACCTGAACGTCGGCCTGGCGCTCGCGCAGCCGCCGCACGAGATCCGCGGCCTTGTAGGCGGCGATGCCGCCGGTCACGCCGAGCAGGATGCGTCTGCCTTGCATGCGCGGATTATCAGGCGCGGCTCCCCGCCCGCGCAAACGACCGGCTCCGCAACAGCGGAATAATTGCGGAAACCGGGGTCTTTCTGCCTCTGCCGCCGGGAGCCCGGCGGATGGATCATGGCGTAAGCCGGGATGAGCTCATGGACTCTCGATTGGAACGACCGCCGCAATCCCTCGCCATCCGGGAATGGCCGCGAAGCGAACGCCCCCGCGAAAAGCTCCTCGAGCGGGGTCCGCATGCGCTCTCGGACGCCGAGCTGCTCGCGCTCCTGCTCGGCTCCGGTACCCGGGGCTGCTCGGCGGTCGCCCTGGCGCGCTCGCTGCTCAAGGACTTCGGCTCCCTGCGCGGACTGCTCGGGGGCCGCCTCTCGAGCTGGCGGCGCAAAGGCGTGGGACCGGCGCGCTACGCCGCGGTGCAGGCGGGGATCGAGCTTGCCAAGCGCCACCTCCAGGAGCAGATGCGAGCGGGCTCGCCGCTCAACTCGCCCCAGGCGACACACCGGTTTCTGACGGCGCAGCTCCGGGACCGGCCCTACGAGGTGTTCTGCTGCATCTATCTGGACAATCGCCACCGGCTGATCGCCTTCGAGGAGCTCTTCCGGGGCACCGTGGACTGCGCTCAGGTGCATCCCCGGGAGGTGCTCCGACAGGTGCTCCTGCACAATGCCTCGGCGGTGATCGTGGCGCACAATCACCCCTCCGGCGTGCTCGAGCCGAGCCCGGCCGACGACCTGATCACCCGCCGGCTGAAGGATCTGCTCGGCCTGATGGACGTGCGCGTGATCGATCACCTGATCGTGGGCGAGGGACGCTGCTATTCCTTCGCCGAGCACGGGCTCCTGTAGCGGCGCGAGGCGCCGCGGATCCCCTCTCTTGCCCGCGCCCGGCACTCCTGGTATAAAACTCGGCTCCCGCGTCGGAGGTGGCTCCGTCGCACCCAAGTATCTGAATTGCCAGGACACATATGTCGCGCGTCTGCGAGATCACCGGCAAGGGGCCGGCCGTCGGTAACCGCGTCTCCCACGCGAACAACAAGCGGCGCCGCCGCTTCCTGCCGAACCTGCGTACGCAGCGCTTCTGGCTCGAGCCCGAGAAGCGCTGGGTGAGCCTGCGCATCTCGATGCACGGCCTGCGCACCATCGAGAAGAAGGGCATCGACAAGGTCGTTGCCGAGCTGCGTGCCCAGGGCATGAAGATCTAAAGGCAGGACACGCCCATGCGCGAGAAGATCAAGCTGCTCTCGTCGGCCGGCACGGGCCACTTCTACGTGACCACCAAGAACAAGCGGCTGCACCCGGACAAGCTCGAGGTGCGCAAGTTCGACCCCGTGGCGCGCAAGCACGTCGCCTACAAGGAATCCAAGATCAAGTAGCGGCGAGAGCGCTCACGCGCGCGGCTCGATGCTGCGCAGGTGACGATGAGCCGACACCCAGGCGCCGAGCCAGCCGAGCGCCATGCCGCCGCCGAAGAGCGCGGCGAGCTCGTGACCTGATGGCCCGAGCAGAGCGTAGCCGCTGCCGTAGAGCTTCGCGAGGGTGGCCACCGGGCGCTCGAGCACGAGCATCGCGGCCTCCAGGATTCCCCAGGCGAGCAGCGCCCCGCCGACGCCATAGAGCAACCCCATATAGAGAAACGGCCGGCGGACGAACGCGTTCGAGCCGCCCACCAGCTTCGTGACCTCGATTTCCGCCCGGCGGTTGAGGATCTCGAGGCGGATGGTGTTGCCGATCACCGCCAGCACTCCCGCCCCGAGCAGCACCGCCGCGATCCCGACGAGGCGCTTCAGCACCTGCAGCATGGCGTTGAAGCGCAGCACCCACTCGGTGTCGAGCTGCACCAGATCGACCTCCGGCCATGCGGCGAAGTAGCTGCGCAGGGATTCGAGCCGCGCCTCCGAGCCGGCATCGCTGCGCGGGACGACGCGCAGCACGTTCGGCAGAGGATTGGATTTCAGCGCATCGAGCGCGGCGCCGAACCCGGAATACTTGCGGAACTGCGCGAGGCCCTCGTCGGCCGCGATGACGGTGACCTCGCCGACCCCCGCGCGCTGGCGCGCGGCGCGGGCGAGCGCGCGCACCTGCTGAAGCGGGACGCCGGGCTTGAAGTACACCGACATGTCGATCGCCCGGTCGAAGCCTCCGGTGGCCGACTCGGCGTTGCCCACCAGCAGCGCGAGCCCCGCGGGCAGCGCGAGCGCGAGCGCGATCACGAGCAGCGTGAGCACGGTCGCGAGCGGGTTGCGTGCGAGCCGGCCCAGGGAGCCGAGCAGCGCCTGCAGATGCCGGGTGCCGAGGATCACGGGACTCATCGCGAGGCGACCAGATGCGGCAGCGGATCGGGCGAGTCGCCGTCGACCTGGCCGCTCACCAGCACGATCTCACGCTCGCCGAACTCGCGCACGATGTGCTGATCGTGCGTCGCCACGAGCACGGTCACGCCGACATCGCTGAAGCGCTGGAACAGCCGCATCACCTCGAGCGAGAGGTCCGGATCGAGGTTTCCCGTCGGCTCGTCGGCGATGATGAGGGGCGGCTTGCTGACCACGGCGCGCGCGATGCCGACCCGCTGTTGCTCGCCCACGGAGAGCTCCACCGGGAGCAGGCGCTCCTTCCCGAGAAGACCCACCTGATCGAGCGCGGCGCGCACGCGCTTGTCGATCTCCTTCAGGGGCGCGCCCGCGACGACCAGAGGCAGCGCGACGTTGTCGAAGATCGGGCGGTCGGCGAGCAGCTTGTGGTCCTGAAACACGACCCCGATCTGGCGCCTGAAGGCCGGAATGTGCCGCGCCTTCAGAGCGCCGGTGTTCCTGCCGTTCACCGTCACCGTGCCGCGCGTCGGACGCTCGAGCAGCGACACGAGCTTCAGGACCGTGCTCTTGCCCGCTCCGGAGCGGCCGGTGAGAAACACCATCTCGCCCGCGCCGATCCGCAGGCTGACGTTGGTGAGCGCCTCGCGGCCGTTCGGATAGCGCTTGCTGACGCGCTCGAAGGCGATCATGCCGGGGACGGCTCCGCGGCCGGAGGCTCGCGCGGTCCCTGCACCAGCGCCGCGGCGAACGCGCTCGCATCGAACTCGCCGAAGTCCTGCGGCTGCTCGCCGATGCCGATGAAGCGGATCGGCAGCCGCAACCGCCGCGCGATCGCGATGACGATG
>JAKAZP010000165.1 GCA_021815905.1 Pseudomonadota bacterium
GTATCGAGCTTTGCGTGCTAAAAACGGGTGCGGCCCTCACGTCGCCGGTCCCGAAGAACGCCTGAGGGGGCCGTCCGCGGGGTTCCGCTCTCGGGTGTGGAGCGGCCGGCGGACGCGGGGCCGAGCGCGGCGCGGGCGGCGCTTCGCGGAAAGGCGGCCGGCTATCCTGCGGCATGGAGCGCGGTGGCGCGGAACGGTCCGGCGCGCGCAACGGCGGCACACGCCCGGCCGGCGTGCCCGGGGCATAGGCGGGCGGTGAGTAAGGCCGCTGTTGCACACCGGGAGGCAGCCTTCCCCTGAAGGTGCCCGCCGGAGGCAATGCGGGATGCTGCAGCGCTCGCTCGCGCGCTCCGATGCTCGCCGGCGACGCCGCGCGCTGGAACCCCGGCGCGCCGCGGTAATCGACGCCCGGACGACCCAATCCCGGACGGCTGCCACTCGGGACCGCAACCTGCGCCCCGGCGAGCCGTACCGGGGAGGCGGGAACGGCCGGACGCAGGCGCGCAAGCTCCGTGACGGGGAGCGGACGGCCGCCATTCGCGCGAATCGCCGCCACCTCGCGCCCGAAGGGCACCGGGCCCCGGGGCGGAGCCACCCGCGCGACGACGGGGCGATCCATGAGCGCCCGCGGCGGTCTCACGATCCGGCCGGTTCTCGCTCCGAGAACGCTGGCGCGCGCGGGAACGATGGCCGGCGCCACCGCGCTCGGGTGAAAGCGCGTGAGCACCGTGCGCGGAAGCGACAGGCGATGAGGTCTCACCGGCTGCGCGGATGTGAACACTCCGCGCGGCACGGCCGTGATGGCGCCCGGCACGACGCTGTTCTCGAAATGCACGTTGGGGGCTCGCCCCTCGTAGATGTTGTTGATGACCCGGGTATTGACGATACGGGTATTGGTGATGTTGACCTGCTGGACGTAGGTCGGACTCACGTGATAAGGCGGAACATAGACGTCACGGGGCCCGAGCGGGAACCACCCGACGTCCGGTCGCCGGCCCCCGCCCCAATCGCGACCCCCGACCCAGCCGACGAGCGCTGGCGCATAGATCGGACGGTCGTAGCGCGGCCCGGGAATCCAACACCATGAGTCGTGCCAATAGCCCCAGCGCCCGTAGTGGAAGGGAGCGAAACCCCAGGGCTCGTCGTCATCCCAGGTCCAGCCCCACGGGGAGACCCAGATCCAGTTGCCGTAGCTGTACGGCGCCCACCCCGGCGCCACCGCCGCCGGGAACCAGGCGTAGCCCCAGCTGGGGGTGTATTGCCAGGTTCCGTACTGGCTGAGCTGATCGGAGCCCACCATCTGCGGCGCAACGTAGGGTTGAGTGACCTGCGCCGCCTGTTCCTCCTGCCGGTCTCGCGCCATCGACCAGTCATCGAACGAATCCGGGACGCCGAGCGTCTCGTAGTCGGCCGTGAGCTCCGAGGTCCCCATGAAGGTCACCGCCTGCTGCGCGTTGACCGGGTAGGACTGTCCGCCGCCCGTCGCGAGCGCCTGCCCGTCCAGCACCTCGACGACCGTGGTGTCGCCGCTCTGGCTGACATCGACCCGATACGTGCCAGGCTGCTCGAGACTCAAGGCGAGATTCGGGGTGTCGATCTCATCGGTCTCGCCGCTTCCCAACGAGCGCACGTGCACGATGGCGGTGCCCGCGGTCACCTGCATCTGCGCGGTGCTCTGATCGAGGTTGAGGAAGGAGAAGCCGGTCATGCTGCCGAGCCGCACGACCGCATCACCGATGTCGATCTCGACGCGTGAATCCTTGTCCGCCCAGATCCGGTCGCCATTGGTGAGCGGCCGGTTGAGAGAGGCCGCCGTCCAGTCCTGAGTGCCCGCGGGCTCGAGCGAGACGCTGCCCCGGATGTAGCTCAGCTGCGCCGCGCGGCCGGGCGGATTGCCGTAATCCTGTTGCGCGAATGCCGTTGCGAGCGACGCGACACCGAGCAGCGCCGCGAGGGCCACCGCACCCGGGGCGGAACGAGGATGGAATCTCATACGCGCTCTCTTCCGGCATGTGCCGGCAAGCGGGGAAACCCATGCACCGTCCGAGGAGCCGGTCCCGATCCGGGCCCGGGGCTCGATTGGACAGAACGCGGCAGGCGGCGTGCGAGGCGGTTCATGGCAAGGCTAGCGTGGCAGCAATTTCTGACCGTGTCCTGACGGGCGTTCAATATATGTGCGGCGGTCGCTGAACCCAATCTGAATAGCGGCGCGCCCCTGCCACCCTTGAGGTCGTGCCAGGGCGAGGCAGGAGGCTCCGCGGCGAGGCGAGGAGCCGGGACATGAGGTGCTCGGCACGATATGTTTCCACGGAAGCATTCTGCCGGAAGGAGCCCCACTCGCTCCGCTGCCCGCACGGTCACCCCCGCACGGTCACCCCCGCACCGCCGGCCCGCACCGCCGGCCCGCGCGCACGTATGATGGTCCGGTCCGTCAGAAGGGGCTTTCACCGCCGACAGGCTGCGCAGCGAGCCATGATCACACTGAGTGAGCTCAACATCTATCCTTTCAAGTCCGCGCGCGGCATCCCCCTCCCCCGTGCACGCCTCACGGCGACCGGCCTCGAATGGGACCGTCACTGGATGGCCGTGCGCCAGGATGGCACATTCCTCAGCCAGCGCACGCATCCCGCGCTCGCGCGCATCCAGACCCAGATCACGACGCGGAGTCTTCTGCTCACGTGCGCCGGACGAGAGCCGTTGTCGCTCCCCCTCGTTCCGTCGGGACCGAGGCGGGACGTCCGAGTGTGGAAGGACAGCTGCGTCGGTCTCGATCAGGGCGAGGCGGCGGCCGCCTGGGCGGGCGACATCCTCGGTGAGCCCGTGCGCGTCGTGCGTGCGCCGGACTCCCCGGGACGCATCGCGAGCCCCGAGTACGCGGGCCCCGGGAGTGCCCCCATCGCGTTCCCGGACGGATACCCCGTGCTCGTCTGCAATCGAGCCTCGCTCGATGAGCTCAACGCGCGCATGCCCGAGGCGCTGCCGATGGATCGCTTCAGGCCGAACCTCGTGCTCGAGGGGCTGCCGCCGTTCGCCGAGGACCACATCGCCTCCATCAGACTGGGCGCGATCACGCTGGCTCTGGTGAAGCCCTGCACGCGCTGCACCATTCCCTCGACCGATCAGCGCACCGGAATCCGCGGCTTCGACCCGCTGCCGGTCCTGCGCGTGTTCCGCTTCGATGCGAAGCTCCGCGGCGTGTGCTTCGGCGAGAATGCGGTGATCCGCGCCGGGGCGGGCGGCATCCTCGAGCGCGGCGCGCCGTGCGAGATCGAGTACGAGTGACGGCGCTCGGCCGGCGCGGGCCGCAAGCCGCTCGGATCACCGCCCACCAGGACCTCGGAGTGGCGCTCGAGGGGAATGCCGCGAATCCGAGTTGAACCGGATAACAGTCTCGGAAAGTACCGCACTGACACAGCTGCGGGTGCAGTATGCTGACCCGCATGAGGCGGACGGTGCGCTTTCGGGTGGATTTCACTCCGGTCTGCTCGATCGGACCGGGCAAAGTCGATCTGTTGGAAGGCATCGAGCACACGGGCTCGCTGCGTCAGGCCGCGCGGGCGCTCGGCATGAGTTATCGACGCGCATGGCTGCTGCTCGATCAGCTCAACCACACCTTCGCCGAGCCGGTGAGCACCGCGACGGTGGGCGGACAGGGCGGCGGCGGCGCGGCGCTCACTCCTTTCGGCATGCAGATCGTGCGGCGCTATCGGAAGGCCGAGCGGGCCATCGAGGCGCTGGCGCGAGAGGAGCTGCAGACGATCGCCGCCCGGGCGCTCTCGCGTCCGCCGCGGCGGGCGCGGGCTCGCCGCAGACGCCTCGCCCGCTCGGGCGCCGGCGAGTCCCTTGATTGAGAGCGTGCCCGCTCAATGCGCGGACACGCGCGCCGGCAGGCGCCTGCGCGCAGATCCTCCTCGGCCTGCTGGCGCTGCTCTCGGCGGGCACGGCCGCGGCGCGCGCGCACGGAGCGGCGGGGAAGGGGTTGCCCTCCGACGCCGAGCTCGAGCGCCACGGCGCGGTGATCGGCAAGATCATCATCCGCAACGAGAACATCTTCGATCTCAATAACCCGAAGGACAACAACGCGCTGTTTCGTCTCGCGAACCGCCTTCATCCGGTGACGCGGCCGGACGTCATTCGACAGCAGCTGCTCTTTCGCACCGGCGAGCGCTACTCGCGCCATCTGCTCGATGAGTCGGCGCGCATCCTGCGGGCGGACCCTTACTTCTACGACGCCTCCGTCACGCCCGTCAGCTACCACGACGGCAAGGTCGACGTGCTCGTGGTCACCCGGGACGTCTGGACGCTCGATCCGGGATTCAACTTCTCGCGCAGCGGAGGGGCGAGCTCGACCGGATTCGAGATCGAGGACATCAACTTGTTCGGCACGGGTACGGACGTGCAGCTCTCGCACTCCCACACCGTGGATCGCTCCGCATCGAACGTCCAGGTTTCCAACCAGCATACGCTCGACAGCTGGTTCATTACGGATCTGGCCTACGGGAGTCTGAGCGACGGCAAGCTCCGCCAGCTCATCGTCAACCGGCCGTTCTACTCGCTCGAGGCGCACCACGCCGGCGGCATCACCGCGACCGACATCACCGAGGACAACTCGCTCTACGACCGCGGTCAGATCGTCGACAAGTTCAGCAATCAGGCCCGCTTCTTCCAGCTCTACGGCGGCTGGTCTCCGGGTCTCGAGCACGGCTGGACCCGGCGCTTCAGCGCCGGCCTCACCGATGATGAGCACCACTTCGGCCTCCCCGTCGGTCCCTGGAGCGGACCGACCGTGCTGCCCGCGGACCGTAAATTCGTCTACCCCTGGCTGCGCTTCGACCTCGTGCAGGATCAGTTCATCAAGCTCCGCAACCGCAACCAGATCGGGCGCACCGAGGACTTCGACCTCGGCGCCTATGCGACCGTCCAGGTGGGATGGGCGAACGTTGCCTTGGGCTCCAGCCGCGAGGCCGTGCCCTTCATGCTCGCAGCCGGCGACGGCTACGAGCTCGATGCGAACGACACGCTGCTGCTCTCGGGCGTGATGACCGGCCGGATCGAGCGCGGCGAGCTGCGAAACGGGGTGCTGAGAGGCGTGGTCAGCTTCTTCGACGAGCAATCCTCGAGCAACCGATGGCTCTTCTTCAGCTCGGTCAAGGGCGCGGCCGGCAAGCGGCTCGATCTCGAGAACCAGATTCTCCTCGGCGGGGATAACGGGCTGCGGGGCTACCCGCTGCGCTACCAGGACGGCACCTCGCGACTGTTGTTTTCCGCCGAGGAGCGTTACTTCAGCGACTGGTTTCCGCTGCAGATCTTCCGGGTCGGCGCGGCGGTGTTCTTCGACATGGGGCGCACCTGGGGACAGGCGCCGCTCGCGGCGCCGGGCTACGGCTGGCTGAAGGACGTCGGCTTCGGGCTGCGCCTCGGTAACGCGCGCACGGGGCTCGGCAACGTCATCCACGTCGACCTCGCCTTTCCTCTGGACGCGCGGGGCAACATCAGCCAGGTGCAGTTCCTGGTGCAGACGGAGCAGCAGTTCTGAGCGACCACCGTCCCTCGAGGGTGACTACTTGCGCTTGGGTCCGATCCCGGGAGGCTTGAGGAGCGTGCCATCCGGCAGGCGGATACCGCCGGACGGCGGGGCCTGAGCCGACCCCGGGGGGGCGGGGGAAGCCGGAGCCGAAGCCTGGGCGCTCGAGGGTGGGCCTCCCGCCGGAGGCCGGGCCGCAGCGGGAGCCGCCTCGGTGCGGCTTCCGGACTCGGCGCGCTCGAGGGCCGGGGGCTCATCCGGCGCTCGAGGGGGCAGCACCTCGACCAAAAGCGAGACGGTACGGCGGTCGGCCCCGTGCAGGGCGCCGACGTTGATCACCTTGCGATCGAGCTCCTCGCCGCGGTCGTTGCGGATCGAGATGACGACGAAATACTCCCACGGCTCCTCGGCGGCGGGGTGACGGATCACCCCATCCACTCGCAGGGCCGTGGTGGCCGCCAGCAAATGCTTCTCC
>JAKAZP010000166.1 GCA_021815905.1 Pseudomonadota bacterium
GGCGCCGAGCGGGGCCGGATCCTGCGCCGGGCGGCCGAGCTCCTCAGAGCCCGCAATGCGGAGCTCGCCGAGCTCGAGACGCGCGATACCGGCAAGCCGATCCAGGAGACCCGGGCCGTCGATGTGCTCTCGGGAGCGGACTGCCTCGAGTACTACGGCGGACTCGCCGCCGGAATCGCGGGCGAGCATGTCGATCTCGGACCGCAGGCGTTCGGCTATACGCGACGCGAGCCGATCGGGGTGGTCGCGGGCATCGGCGCCTGGAATTATCCCCTGCAGATCGCGTGTTGGAAGAGCGCTCCGGCGCTCGCCTGCGGCAACGCGATGATCTTCAAGCCCGCCGAGCTGACGCCGCTCACGGCGGTCAGGCTCGGTGAGATCCTGCGGGAGGCGGGACTGCCCCCGGGGGTCTTCCAGGTGGTGCAGGGCTTTGCCGACACCGGCCGGGCGCTCACCGCCCATCCGGGGATCCGCAAGGTGTCGCTCACCGGAGAGGTCGGCACCGGCAAGGCCGTCATGGCCGATGCGGCCGCGACCCTCAAGCAGGTGACGCTCGAGCTCGGAGGCAAATCGCCCCTCATCGTGTTCGAGGATGCGAATCTCGAGAACGCGGTCGCCGGAGCGCTGCTCGGGAATTTCTACTCGGCCGGAGAAGTGTGCTCGAACGGCACGCGTGTGTTCGTGCATCGGTCCGTCAAGGACGCTTTCGTGCAGCGGCTGGTCGCGCGCGTGCGCGCCATGCGCATCGGGGATCCGCTCGATCCCGCGACGCAGGTCGGCGCGCTGATCTCGCGGGAGCACCTCGAGAAGGTCCTCGGCTACATCGCCCGCGGCAAGGCCGAGGGCGCGCGGCTCCTCGTCGGCGGAGATCGCGTCACCTCGGGCGATCTCGCCAACGGCTGGTTCGTCGCCCCGACCGTGTTCGACGAGTGCCACGACGGCATGGCGATCGTGCGGGAGGAGATCTTCGGGCCGGTGATGTCGGTGCTCGAGTTCGGCGACGAGCGTGAGGTGGTGGAGCGCGCGAACGCCACCGACTTCGGGCTTGCCGCCGGCGTCTTCACCAACGACCTGACCCGCGCTCACCGCGTGATCGCGGCGCTCGAAGCCGGCACCTGCTGGATCAATCACTACAACGTGACCCCGATCGAGCTGCCTTTCGGCGGCGTCAAGCTCTCGGGGCTCGGCCGCGAGAACGGGCGGGCGGCGATCGAGCACTACACGCAGGTGAAGAGCGTGTACGTCGCCATGGGCGACGTCGAGTCGCCTTATTGACGAGAGGGGAGCGCGAGGTGGCGGCAGAGAGTTTCGACTTCGTGATCGTCGGCGCGGGCTCGGCCGGATGCGTGCTCGCGGATCGGCTCACCGAAGGCGGCGCCACGGTGCTGCTGCTCGAGTACGGCGGCTCGGACCGCTCGCCGCTCATCCAGATGCCCGCGGCGCTGTCGATCCCGATGAACATGCCGAAGTACGACTGGCGCTTCTTCACCGAGCCGGAGCCCAACCTCGGTGGGCGCCGCCTGCACACGCCGCGCGGCAAGGTGCTCGGCGGATCCTCCTCGATCAACGGCCTGGTGTACGTCCGGGGGAATCCGCTCGACTTCGAGCGCTGGGAATCCGAAGGCGCGCGCGGCTGGCGCTACCGTGACGTGTTGCCCTACTTCAAGCGGGCCGAGCGCCGCGCCGGCGGCGGGGATCGCTACCGCGGCGCCGCGGGCAAGCTCGACACGCGCCAGGGCCTGCTCGCGAATCCGCTGCACGGGGCGTGGCTCGAGGCGGGGCGGCAGGCCGGCTACCTTCTGACATCCGACATGAACGGATATCAGCAGGAGGGATTCGGTCGCATGGACATGACCGTGGGGGACGGCCGCCGCTCGAGCACGGCCAACGCCTATCTTCGCCCGGCGATGCGCCGCGGCGCGCTGTGCGTGCGCACGCACGCGCTCGCCACGCGCATCGTGTTCGAAGGCCGCCGCGCGGTCGGCGTGGCGTTCCGGCGCGGCGGCGCCGAGCATCTCGCGCGCGCGAATCGGGAAGTCATCGTGAGCGCGGGCCCGATTCAGTCGCCGAAGCTGCTGAAGCTCTCGGGCATCGGGCCGGCGGCCGAGCTCTCACGGCACGGCATCGCGCCGGTGCACGACCTCCCGGGCGTCGGGGAGAATCTGCAGGATCATCTGGAATTCTACTTCCAGATGGCCTGCACGCAGCCGATCACCCTGTATGGGCAGACCGGCGCGCTGCGCAGGGCGCTCATCGGGCTGCGCTGGCTCCTGACCCGGGGCGGACTCGGGGCGAGCAATCAGTTCGAGACCGGCGGCTTCATCCGCAGCCGCGCCGGCGTGCGCTATCCCGACATTCAATTCCACTTCCTGCCGATGGCGGTGAGTTACGACGGCAGCTCCCTCGCGCGCGAGCACGGCTTCCAGGCTCACGTGGGTCCGATGCGCTCGAAGAGCCGGGGCTGGGTGCGCCTTGCCTCCACCGAGGCGCTCGAGCCGCCGAAGGTGTTCTTCAACTACCTGTCCCGGCCCGAGGACCGGGAGGAGATGCGGGCCTGCGTGCGCCTGACGCGCGAGATTTTCGCGCAGCCGGCATTCGAGCCCTACCGTGGCCGGGAGATCCAGCCGGGGGGCGCGGTGCGGACCGACGCCGAGATCGACGAATTCATTCGCGCGCGCGTCGAGAGCGCCTATCACCCGTCCTGCTCGTGCCGGATGGGAGCGGTCGGCGATCCGGCCGCGGTGGTCGATCCGCAAGCGCGGGTGATCGGAGTCGAGGGGCTGCGGGTGGTCGACTCCTCGATCATGCCCTCGATCACGACCGGCAACCTGAACGCGCCGACCATCATGCTGGCGGAGAAGGCGGCGGATCACATCCTCGGCCGCGCGCCGCTCGCGCCCGACGATGCGCCGTACTACGTCGCGCCGAACTGGGAGACCTCGCAGCGCTGAGGCGGGGCGGCGGCTCTCCTACTCGCGGTATCGCTCGAGCGCATCGCCGAGCGCCACCCGCAGCGGCCCGAGCCAGCGCTCGTAGTGGCGCCACTGCCCGAGGCCGTCGCGATAGATCCTCCGGCGCACCTGCTCGGAGCTCGCGGTCCGCACGCTGCGGGCGGTCTCGTGGAAGGCGAGGCAGGCGGGCTCGGGCTCGAGCCCGCAGTGCTCGAGCAGCCGGCGCACGCTCCCCTCGAGGTCGTTCACGACGTCCTCGTAGTGAATCCGCAGCACCCGGCCGGGGAGCACCGCGTCCCAATGCCGCATCAGCTCGAGATAGGTGCGGTAATACCGTGCGATGTCGGCGAGGTCGTACGTGAAGCTCTGGCCCTGCGCGTAGAGCTGCTTGAAGTTGCTGAAGCCGCACGCCATGGGCTCGCGCCGCGCATCGATGATGCGCGCGTTGGGCAGCATCAGGTGGATGAGGCCGATGTGGCGGAAGTTGTTCGGCATCTTGTCGATGAAGCGCGGCCGGCCGCTCGTGCGATAGCCGCGCGTCGCCTCGAGATACCGCTCGCCGAGGCGACGGCAGTCCTCGGCGCTGAGGCGCTCGAGCGCTTCGGGATAGCGCGGATGCCCGGGACCTGCGTCCTCGAGCTCCGCCACCATTCGGGGCAGATCGGCGAGCTCCTGCGTGCCTTCGACCGCCGGATGCGAGGCCAGGATCTGCTCGATCAGGGTCGAGCCGGAGCGGGGCAGCCCCACGATGAAGATCGGATCGGCGCAGGGCGCGCCGCAGCCCGCGTGCCGGGCGAAGAGCGCGGCGCTCGCGACCTCGCGTACATGCCGCGCGGCCGCCTCGAGCGGCTCCGGGCGATACTCGAGCGAGGCGCGCTTGCCGGCGTTGCCGCGCCGGTAGTACTCGAAGGACGGCTCGTACTCCCCGCGATCCTCGAGCGCCTTGCCGAGCGCGAAGCACAGGTGATAGCGGTCGCCGGGGGAGAGGTCCTCGGAGCTCTCGGCGGCGCGCATCCGCCTCACCTCCTCATCGGTGAAGCGATGGACCTTGAGGTTGGCGAGGCTCCACCAGGCCTCGCCGTAGCCCGATCGTGCATCGACCGCCGCCCGGTACTCGGTCACCGCCTCGGCGGTACGGCCGAGCGTCTTCAGCGAATGCGCGATCGCGAGATGCAGCTCCGCGGGGTGCTCGGCCTGTTCGAGCAGCTCGCGATAGCGCTCGAGCGCCTCGGCGTGACGCCCGAGACCGACCAGGGTGAGTGCGTGCAGGGTGAGGTAATCGCGGTCCCCGGGCGCCGCCGCGAGCAGTCTCTCGGTCTCGGTTCGCGCCGCCGGAAAGAGCTGACGCCGGGTGAGCACCTGGGCGTACTCCAAGCGCAGCGCGCGATGCGCGGGTGCGAGCTCGAGGGCGCGAGCGAGCAGCCGTTGGGCATCCTCGTCCTGCCCGCGCGCGAGCGCCACACGGGCGAGCAGGCGCATCGCCTCGAGGTCGCCGCCGTGCTCGCGAAGGTGGCCATCCAGGATCTGCCCGGCCCGCCCGAGCTCCCCGTCGCAGAACAGCGCGGTCGCGGTCAGCACCGCGGGGGCGAGCTCCGCGAGCGAGGCGAGCTGCGCGGCCGCGTGCGCCGCGCGCTGCGGCTGTCCGGTCATGCGGTAGAGGCTCTCGAGCATGCGCCAGCTCGCCGGCAGCGCCGGATTGATGCTCACGGCGCGCTCGAATGCCTCGATGGCCTGCGGAGCCTGCCGCAGCAGCGCGTGGCAGTGACCGCGCTCCTGATACAGGCCACTGAAGCGCGGATGCAGACGCTCGAGCCCGGCGAGTGTCGCGAGGGCCGCGGCCAGCTCTCCGGAGAGCCGCCGGCAGACCGCGCTGAGATACAGCACGTCGCGGTTCTCGGGCACCGTCGCGAGCAGCGCGTCGGCCGCGTGCGCGGCGTCCGCGACCTGCCGCGCGGCGAGCAGCGCGCGGATGCGCCGAACTTCCCGTTCCACCATACCTCGACCCGTCGGGCGGCGCCGAGGGCCGGCGGGGCGCCGGCTCCCGGGGCTACTTGAAATTGTAGCCGAAGGAGATGCCGATGACGCGCGGCCGCAGCGGCGTCTCCTCGACGATGAACTGGTCGGTGCTCGTGAAGGTGCTCGCGTTGGAGTTGGTCAGGTTCTCCGCGTGCAGGTCCGCGTGCCAGTTGCCGCGCGAGACACCGATCGCGGCGTCCACCGTGGAGTACGAGGGATTCAGGAAGCGGCCCCGGGAGGTCGTGATCGCGCCGCCCGGTCCGATCTGGGGATTCGCGCCCGCCTGCGAGAATGAGTGATCGGTGTGCCGCACGCCGATCTGGACGTACGGGAAGTACTGGCCCATCACCCACTCGTAGCGCGCGCGCAGGCTGAATTGCATCGGCGGCGAGTCGGCGCTCGGGGCGCCGATCGGGCCGAAGGGGTTGCCGACCGGAGTGCAGACGCCGCCGCCGCAGACCTGGGTGATCGGCTTGCCGAAGCCCGCGGTGTCCGCCGGATTGTTGTCGATGAGGGCCGGGGAGTTGGTCTGGGCGCTCCTGTTGAAGTCGATCGCCCCCTGCACCGTCAGCCCGGTGGTGACGCGGGCCGCGATCGAGGTCTCGATGCCCTTGATGAGGAAGTCCTGGCCGTTGGTGTCGTAGAAGATGTTGCCGACCACGCCCGGGTTGAAGAACTCGATCTGCACGTTGCTCCACTTGTCGTAGTACACCGCGCCGTTCCACTGCACCCGGTGATCGAAGAACTCGCTCTTCCAGCCGACCTCGTTGTTGGTGAGGTTGTCGGAGGAGTAGGACTTCGGCACGACGTACTGATCCACGCCGCTCGGCCCGGGGCCGTGCAGCGAGCCGCCGTTCTGGTTGAAGCCGCCCGGACGGAAGCCCTGGGAAAAGGTGTAGTACACCATGAGGGACGGCCGGATGTGCCAGGTGATGTTGCCCCGCACCTTGTTGCCGTCCTCGGTGTCGGACAGATGCGCCGCGTTCAGGTTGTCGCTGTAGCTCGGGTTGTGGCAG
>JAKAZP010000167.1 GCA_021815905.1 Pseudomonadota bacterium
CTGCGGAGCCGGCGCCGCCACGTATTCGGCGTAGCCGCCGCCGGCCACGAGCGCGCACACGCGCGCCCCGAGCGCGGGCTCCGACACCTGCGCACCGACCGCGACCACCTCCCCCGCGACCTCGAGCCCCGGGATGTCGGTGACGCCGGGCGGGGGCGGATAGTGGCCCCGGCGCTGCAGCACATCGGGACGATTGACGCCGGCGGCGGCCACACGGATCAGCACCTCGCGGGTCCCGGGCGCGGGCACCGGCCGGATGGCGGCCCGCAGCGCCTCGGGAGGCCCGGGCTGGCCGATCTCGATCGCGGTCATCGTGTCGGGAACGTTCGACATGGGAGCCTCCGGGAATCTCTGGCGCCGCGGTCAGCGGGCGGCCTGCACGGCGAGCGTACCCGAGCGGCCGGCGACGCTGCCGCGGCTGATGGGACAGCGGGGCAGCCGTGCCGGATCGAGCGCGGCTGCGAAGCTCGCGAGATCGGTGAGCCGCACGCCGCGCGCCCGCCAGGTGCGCAGCAGCCGCTCGAAGCCCTCGAGATAGGCGCCGCCCTCGAGCTCGGCGTGCAGGGTGAACACCTGATCGCGCTCGACATCGCTCACCGCGAGCAGATGATCGACCGCATCCTCGCCTTCGAGGTCCGGCCGGCCGATGAGCTCATCCAGCGTCGGCAGCGTCGTCGGCAGCTGCGGCACCGAGCCCTCGACGCCGTCGATCACCGGCACGAAGGGCCCCTCGCCGCGGGTGTCCGAGGCATAGCGGAATCCGAGCTCGCGCTCGAGCGCGGGGACGTAGCGGTTCATCTGCCAGCCGGCCGCCCCGTGAATCTCGGGCTCGCGCGCCAGGGCCTCGACGAATGCGGCGCGCGCGAGCCCGAGCTGACGCCGGGTCCACGCCTCGCTCGCGCCCGCGACACCGTCCTGCCACTTGATGTGATCGTAGGTGTGAACGCCCACGTCGAAGCCCGCGCGGGCGATCGCGCGCATCACCGGGGCGCAGCGCCTGCCGATGTGCGGGCCCGGAAGCAGCACGCCGTAGAGCAGGGTTCGCAGCCCGTAGTGCTCGAGCACCGAGGTGCGGCTCACCTTGCCGAGAAAGCCGGGCCGGAACACGCGCTTGATGGCCCGTCCGGTGTGATCCGGCCCCACGCTGAAGAGGAAGGTCGCGCGCGCGTCGCAGCGCTCGAGCGCGGCGGCGAGCCTCGGGACGCCCTCGCGCGTGCCCCGGAAGGTGTCGACGTCGATCTTGAGCGCGATGGTCGGCAACGCGACGGCGCTCAGCCGAGGAGCAGCGGGCGGTTCTCAAGCTCGCGCGCGGCGCGCGCGAGATCGATCGGTCCCTCGGCGCTCTCGGCGGCGAGGATTCGAAGGCGCACGCCGTCGCGACAGGCGACATGACAGATTCCGTGCGCGCCTTCGAGCCGCGCGCGCTCGAGGGCGGGTCCGCCGCGCGCATCGATCCGCGTGCGGTGGATCCACCAGCGCCGCCCGCCGACATCGCCGAACGCCCCGGGGAACGGCGGAGCGACCGCTCGCACCAGATCGTGGATGCGCGCTCCCGGCAGGCTCCAGTCGATGCGACCGTCCTCGGGGCGCCGGCGGCCGAAATACTGTCCCGCCGCGAGGCGCTGCGCCCGGCGCGGCGCGGTGCCCGCGATCAGGCCGGGGAGCGAGCGCGCGAGCACGATCTCCGCGGCCACGGTGACCTTGCCGAACACCTCGCGCGCATCGTCGTCCTCGAGTATCGGAACCGCGAGCTGATCGACGATGTCGCCGGCATCGGCGCGCCCGACCATGTAGTGCAGCGTCGCGCCGGTCTCGCGCTCGCCGTTCACGATCGCCCAGTTGACCGGCGCGCGGCCCCGATATTTCGGCAGCAGCGAGCCGTGCATGTTGAGCGCGCCGCGGCGCGCGCACGCGAGCAGCGGCTCGGGCAGCATGGAGCGGTAGTAGAAGGAGAAGATGAAATCCGGCTCGAGACCGCGCACGCGCCCGATGAGCGCCGGATCGGCGGCGTCATCGGGCGTGAGCGCCTCGATACCGTACTCGCGCGCGACGGCGGCAACGCTCGCGAACCACTGCCGCTCGGCGGGATCGTCGTGCACGGTGACGATGAGCGGCACCTCGAGGCCGCCGGAGAGCAAGGTCCTCAGACAACGCACCCCGACGTCGTGGTAGGCGAATACGACCGCGCGCGCAGCGCTCAATCGGCCGTGCCGCGTGCGTGCTCGGCGCGCAGCATCTCCGTGTGATCGAGCTCGGGGTGGGAGCGCAGCGGCGCCTCGTCGGCCGGCAGCCCCGCCCCCTCCCGCGCCTCGCCGTCCTCGAGCAAGGCGGCGACGGTGTAGCGCGGGCGCTGGCGCACCTGCTCGTAGATCCGGCCGACGTATTCCCCGACGACCCCGACACTCACGAGCAATGCGCCGATGAAGAAGAACGCCAGGCCGAACAGGGTGAACACGCCCTGGACCTCGGGACCGACCACGAGCCGCCGGATGGCGATCACCACCACGAAGGCGAGCGAGAGCAGCGCGATCACCATGCCGAGCATGGTGAACAGCTGCAGCGGCACGACCGAGAAGCCGGTCATCAGATCGAAGTTGAGCCGGATCAGACGGTAGATGGAGTACTTCGACTGCCCGGCGGCGCGCTCGGCGTGCGCCACCTCGATCTCGACCGGGTGGCGCGCGAAGGTATAGCCGAGGGCGGGCACGAACGTGCTCACCTCGACGCAGCGGTTGATGGCCTCGACGATGCTGCGGTGATAGCCGCGCAGCATGCAGCCCTGATCGGTGATCCGGATCTGCGTGGTGCGCTCGCGGATGCGGTTCATGAGGCGCGAGGCGGCCTTTCTCCAGTACACGTCGTGCCGCCGCGCGCGCACCGTGCCGACGTAGTCGGCGCCCGCGTCCATGGCGGCGACGATCTTGCCGATCTCCTCCGGAGGGTTCTGCAGATCCGCATCGAGGGTGATGACGTAATCGCCTCTCGTGTGGGCGAAGCCGGCGAGGATCGCCATGTGCTGGCCCGCGTTGCGCGCGAGAATGATGACGCGCGTCGTCTGCGGCCGGCGCTCGAACTGCGCGCGCAGCATGCTCGCCGAGCGATCGCGGCTGCCGTCGTCGATGAAGATCACCTCGTAGGCTCTCTCCAGGCGATCGAGCGCCGGATACAGCCGCTCGAACAGCGTCGCGAGACTCGCCTCCTCGTTGTAGACGGGTATGACGATCGAGAGCGTCGCGCTCATCGGGCCGCCTCGCGCAGAATGTCCGATGCCGTCGCCACCACCCGATCGACGTCCTCGAGCCGCATCGCCGGAAACAGCGGCAGCGTCACGGTCTCGCGTCCGATGCGCTCGCAGTTCGGGAACTGTCCCTCGCGGTAGCCGAGCGCGCGGTAGGCGGTGAGCAGGTGCACCGCCGGATAGTGCATCCCGACGCCGATGCCGCGGGCGGCCATCGCCTCGATGAACTCGAGCCGCGAGATGCGCAGGCGCGCAAGCGGCAGGAGCGGCGCGAACATGTGCCAGTTGTGCCCCTCGTCCCCGCGCGCCGGAAGGCGCAGCGGGGCCGCATCGGCCCAGAGCGCGAAGTAGCGCCCGGCAAGCTCGCGGCGGCGCGCGTTGAAGCCCTCGAGCTGGCGCAGCTGCCCGAGGCCGACCCGCGCGGCGACGTCGGACAGATTGGCCTTGCCGCCCGCGAACAGGATGTCGAAGTCGTCCGCGGACCGCCTCACCTGGCCGTGGAAGCGATGCAGCTCGAGCTGGCGCACCTCCTCCTCCGAGCCGCCGACCACGGCGCCGCCCTCCAGCGTGGTCATGTTCTTGTTGGGATGAAAGCTGAAGCACACCAGATCGCCGAAGCCGCCGATGCGCCGGCCGCGGTGGCTCGAGCCCATGGCCTGCGCGGCGTCCTCGATGACTCTCAGCCCGTGGCGCCCGGCGATGGCGTAGAGCCGATCCATCTCGACCGGCAGTCCCGCGAAATGCACCGGCATGATGGCGCGCGTGCGCGGGGTGATCGCCGCTTCCACCTGCTCGCAGTCGATGTTGCGCGTGTCGAGATCGACGTCGACGAACACCGGATGCGCGCCGGCGCGAACGATGACGTTCGCGGTAGCCGGGAAGCTCATCGCGGGCGTGATGACCTCGTCTCCCGCGCCGATGCCGCAGGCGAGCAGCGCGTGCTCGAGGCTCGCGGTGGCGGAAGTCTGGGTGCGCACGGGCCGGCCGCCGAAGTAGCTCGACAGCGCCGCCTCGAACTCCTTGACCCTCGGTCCGCTTGCGAGCCATCCCGAGCGCAGCACCTCGACCACGCCCTGGATGGTCTCCTCATCGAGCGTCGGACGAGTGAAGGGAAGCCAGTCTGTCATTTCAGGATCTCGCCACCAGCACGACACCGGACACGATCACCAGGATGCCGACGACGCGCTGCGTGTTCGGCACCTCCCCGAGCAGCCACCACGCGAGTCCGATGTTGAGCACGTACCCGAGCGAGAGCAGCGGATAGGCCTGGGTCACCGGCACGCGCGACAGGCCGATGAGCCACACGACGACGCTCAGGCCGTAGCAGCCGAGCGCGAGCCAGAGCCAGGGGACGCCGAGCAGCTCGAGCGAGCGCTGCAGCACCGGAGTTCCGGGCTCGGCGAGCGGCCCGGTGACGTCGGTGGCGGCCTTCAGGCCGAGCTGCGCGAAGGCGTTGAGCAGCACGCCGCCGAACAGCGCGAGAAAAGCCGGGAGCTTCACGAGCGGCTCACGGCGACGGTGAATCCGTCATGCGCGATCACGCGTCCCGGAAGCCCCTGCCGGCGATAGTGCTCCCACGCCTGGGGACTGAAGAACCCGATCGCATCGCCGCTCGCATCCCACTCCTTCACGAACTGCGAAGGGCTCGCCTGCTCCCTGCCCGGCTCCTGCCGCTCGCCGAAGCCGAGCTCGCCCGAGTACCCGACGAGGATCAGGGTCCGGCCGAGGTACGGAGGGATCGTCTGCCGGTACTGCCCGACGCTGAAGAGCGCGGTGGCCGGATGCACGTCCGCCCGGATCTGCTCGACCAGCTGATAGGCCGAGCGCGAGGGGGGGATGACGGTGTACTCGCAAAGCAGCGCCTGCCACGCGAAGATGAACATCGCCGCGGCGAGAAGCGGGGGGCGGAGCGAATCCCAGCCCGCCGCCCGCCAGGTCGCCCCCACCGCCACGAGCGCCGCGACGGCCGTCGCGATCGCCCACGCCACCGCCTGCGCGGGAATCGTGCCATTGCGGTGCTGGGAGTACACGAGGAGGCCGCCGGCGACGAACAGCGCAAGCCCCGCCGCCACCCGCGCGATGCGCTTCAGCGCCGCCGGCCGTTCCGCCACGGCGACGCCCGCGAGGGCGGCGATCGGCGGAAAGATCGGCAGGATGTAGGTGGCGAGCTTCGAGTCCGACATGGAGAAGAACACGAGCGTCAGCGCGCAGAAGAGTAGCAGGAATTTCAGCGGCTTGAACTCCCGGCTCGGGCCCTTCTCGCCGAGTGCCTCGAGCGTCCCGCGCCCGAGCGGCGCGAGCCAGGGGAGCGAGCCGACGGCAAGCAGCGGCAGGAAGTACCACCAGGGCTCGACACGGTGGCTGATGGGGGTCAGGAAGCGCTCGAAGTGCTGGCGAATGAAGAAATAGTGCGCGAATTCCGGGTTGCGCACCGACACCAGCACGAACCAGGGCGCGGCGAGCGCGAGAAAGAGCGGCACGCCGGTCAGGACGTGCATGCGCCGCCAGGGCTTTCCGTCCCGCTCGAGCGCCGTGTAGGCGATGAGCGTGCCCCCGGCGAGCACCAGCACGACGATGCCCTTGCTGAGCACGGCGAGCGCCGCGGTGCCCCAGGCGAGCAGCATCCACGAGCGCTCCTTGCCCGAGGCCGCGGGCGCGGCCTGCGCCCGGGAGAAAGCGAACACGGCGGCGCACATCCAGAAGGTGAATCCCGCATCGAGC
>JAKAZP010000168.1 GCA_021815905.1 Pseudomonadota bacterium
CCCTTCTTGTCGGCGTGGTGCGCGTTCATCTCCTGCTGATCGAGATAACGGTAGGTCTTGGCGGTCAAAGTGAGGGAGAGCTGGTCGTAGGCCTTCTCGGTCGTCGGCGTGATCGAGATGTCGTGCAGCGTCACGATCCGGGGGAGCGCCGCGATGCCGCTCACGAACTCGCCGAACTGGTGATAGCTGCCGGTCAGCACCATCTTGATGGGCAGGACCGCGTAGAACTCCTGGTCCTGCTCCGGACCGGGCTGAAAGAGCTTCTGCTGCAGGCCCGCGCCGAGAGCGGTCTGGGAGATGTCGACGAGCAGGTTCGGCACCTGCGTCTTGCCCGGGAGCTGGCGCAGGAGCGCGCCGAAGGAGCGCCTGAGGTCCTTCAGCTGCTGCTTGTAGACCGCGAGGTTCACGGCCTTCGCGTGCTTGGCGACGAACTCCTGCTTGAGGGTCGTCTCCTCGGCCTCCTTCTTCTGCAGCTCCGGCCGTACGCCCTGCCACACGAAGAAGTACACGAGAGCGAGCGTCAGCACGACGAAGGCCGCGCCCACCGCGCCGCCGCGCACCGCGAGCGGCCACCGGCCGGGCTCCCGCGGGTCGAGATCGCGCAACTCCTCGAGGAAGGACAGGTTCATCGCTGCGCTCCGGAGCGGGCCATGAAGCGCCGTGCGGCCGCGCCGCTCAGCGGGCCGGCGAGGTTGCTCTCGCTCGGGCCGGAAGACTCCTGCGCATCGAGGGTGAAGTTCGAGCCGAACGCGCCCTTGGAGGACTGGATCACCTCGAGCGTCGGGTTCTTCAGCCACTGCGAATGATCGATGTTGCGCATGAACGCCGACACGCGCGTGCTCGACTGCGCCACCCCGGTGAACTTCAGGTGATCTCCGCTTTGCGTGATGCCCGTGAGATAGACGCCGTTCGGCAGCGTCTTCACGATCTGATCGAACACGTGCACGATCTCGGGCCGCGAGCGCTGCAGCTTCTCGATGATCTGCATGCGGGCGATGAACTTGCGCTTGGTGGCCTCGAGGTTGTTGATCTCCTCGATCTGCCGGTCGAGGTACGCGATCTGCGCGCGCAAGGTGGCGTTGCGGCTCTCCTGCGCGTCGATGAGCCCGCTGTAGAGCAGATAGACCGCGAAGGTGACCAGGCAGGCCGAGAGCGCCGCGACGCCGAGGGCGACCAGGAATGCGAGCTTGCGCTCGTTGCGCTCGGCCTCACGCCAGGGAAGTAGGTTGATGCGTGGCATCAGTCGAAGCTCCGCAATGCCAGGCCGCACGCCGTGAGGAGTGCGGTCGCGTCCCGTTGCACCGCCTGCGCCCTGGCGCGCGAGGACAGCTTCATCTGCCCGAGCGGTTCGCCCTTTTCCGCGGCGATGCCCACCCGGCTGCCGATCACGTCGGCGACGCCCGGGATGTTGGCGCAACCGCCGCAGACCAGGATCTTCTCCGGCTGCTCGCGCCCCGAGCCCGAGGCGAGATAGAACTGCAGCGACCGGCTCACCTGCTGGGTCATGTCGTCGATGAACGGATCGAGCACCTCGACCTGATAGTTGCCGGGGAGCCCGCCTTCCTTCTTCGCGCGTCCGGCCTCCTCCATGGAGAGGCCGTAGGTGCGCATGATCTCCTCGGTGAGCTGCTGCCCGCCGAAGGCGAAATCGCGCGTGTAGACGACCTTGAGATTGCGCAGCACGCTGAAGGTGGTGCTGCTCGCCCCGAAGTCGACCAGGCCGATCGTCCGGTCGATGCCGCCGTCGGGCATCTGATGCGTCATCAGCTTGCAGGCGTTCTCGAGCGCGAACGCCTCGACGTCGACGATCCTCGCGGACAGGCCCGCGGCCTTGACGGCCGCCTGGCGCTGCTCGACGTTCTCGGTGCGCGTCGCGACGAGCAGCACGTCGTTCGACTCGGTGTCCTTCTCCGAAGGCCCGAGCACCTCGAAGTCATAGCTGACCTCGTCCATGGGGAAGGGGATGTACTGGTCGGCCTGCATCTCGACTTGGGACTCGAGATCGCCTGCGCGCAGCGACCGGGGCATCTGAATGATCTTGGTGATCGCGGCATCGCCGCTGATCGCGACGGCGACCTCGGTGCTCTTGGCGCCCGAGCGCTTCACCGCGCGGCGCACGGCCTCGCCCACCGCCTCGGCATCGACGATCGCCTTCTCGTTGATGGCGTTCTGGGGCGTGGGCTCGGCGGCATAGGCCTCCACGCGGTACTGCCCCCCTCCCATGCTAAGCTCGATGAGCTTGACCGAGGACGTCGTTATGTCAAGTCCCAGGAGGGGCCGGTACTTGCGCTGGAAAAGGAACATTATATTAACCTTTTCAGGTTCTTATGCCTGAAAATGACCGCCCCATGTGAACGCCAGCTGCACTATATATCAGCGCAAAGTTAAATTGAACGTGAGGCGGCTCACGGAAAGCGCGAACCGGCCCAGGTTCACCTTCCGCAGCGCGCAAAATGCCGAAGGCGTCACGAAGAGCCGGCTTCGGATGGATATCGGGATACTTCGCCTTGACCAAGCGTGCCTGGAGACGAGCCTCAAGCAGAAGGTCTGGCACGCGCCATGCGAGGACGGCCTCGAACTTCCAGACCCCGTGCGTGGTCGCACGGAGCAACGTGGGTTAATGTTCGGACCGGCAACCCCGCTGTCATAGGCACGTGCGTCCCTTAGACCGGAGGCTTTGCGTCCCCACCTTTCGGTGAGTTTGCCCTGAAACGGGCGTTACTATGCATAGCGCCTGCCGGTAGCGCAAGCAGAGAGAGTCATTTTCTGTGAAATGGAAGCATTTTCGGATTCCGGTCATCGCTGCGGCGACTGTGATGTTGATCACACTGTGCGGGCTGTACGCGTACGCCTGCACGTACGTGTACCTCGAGCCCTCGCTCCCGACGCTCGGGCAGATGCGGCACGTGGAATTGAAGGTGCCGCTGCGGGTGTACACCGTCGGCGGACAGCTGATTGCCCAGATCGGCGCCGAGCAGCGCACACCGGTGAGCTACGACCAGATCCCGCCGCTGCTGCGTGAGGCGTTTCTCGCGGCCGAGGATCACAATTTCTTCCACGAGGGCGGCATCAGCCTGCTCGGCATCGCCCGCGCGGCGATCATCGATCTCATCGCGGGACGCAAGGTTCAAGGCGGCAGCACCATCACCATGCAGACCGCCCGCAACATGTTCCTGACGCTCGACAAGACCTTCCGCCGCAAGCTCCAGGAGACCTTCGTCGTCTACGAGATGGACCATACCTTCACCAAGGACGAGATCTTCCGGCTCTATCTCAACGTCATCTTCTTCGGCCAGCGCTCCTACGGCGTGGCGGCGGCGGCGCAGACCTACTTCGGCAAGAGCCTGAATCAGCTCACCCTGCCCGAGGTGGCGACCCTCGCCGGCATTCCGCAGGCGCCCTCGCTCTATAACCCGATCGTGCATCCGCACCTGGCGGCGGCACGCCGCAAGTACGTGCTGCAGAGGATGCTCGCCTTGGGCTACATCGACCCGGCGCAGGCGCAGGAAGCCAACCAGACCCCGATCGATGCGCGGCCGCACGCCCCACGGGTGTACGTGCAGGCGCCCTACGTCGCGGAGATGGTGCGCGAGGAGATGCTGCGCCGTTACGGCCCCGATGCGACCACCGCGGGCTACAGCGTCTACACGACGCTCGACGGGCGGCTGCAGGAGGCGGCGAACCGCGCCGTCGAGCTCGGGCTGATCCGTTACGACCGGCGCCACGGCTGGCGCGGCCCCCTCGGGCGCACCGTGCTCGCATCCGACGCCACGCCGAGCCAGTTGCAGGCGCTCGTCGATGAGTACGCCCCGATCGGCCTGCTCTCCCCGGCGGTGGTGGTGCAGGTCGGCGATCGCAGCGCCGAGGTCTACGTGCGCGCGCACGGATTCGCGGAGATCGCCTGGAACGGGCTGTCCTGGGCGCGCAAGGAGCTCGGCAGCGAGAGCGTGGGCCCGGCGCCGAAGACGGCGGCCGACGTGCTCGCCCGCGGGGACGTCGTGTACGTGGTCGCGGACGATGCCGGGCACGCCCAGCTCGCGCAGGTGCCGCAGGCGCAGAGCGCGCTCGTGGCGCTCAATCCGAACGACGGCGCCGTCGCGGCGCTGGTCGGCGGGTTCGACTACTTCACCAACAAGTTCAACCGGGCGACCGATGCCAAGCGGCTGCCGGGCTCGGGATTCAAGCCCTTCTACTATTCCGCGGCGCTCCAGGACGGCTTCACCCCGGCGAGCACGCTGCTCAACGCGCCGCTCGTCGTCGGGGGCAACGGCCTCGAGAGCACGTGGCGCCCGGAGAACGACACCGGCTCCTTCAGCGGTCCGGTGCGGCTGCGCGTGGCGCTCGCCCACTCGCTCAATCTCGTCTCGATCCGCCTCATGCGCGATCTCGGCACTCCGTACGTGACCCGGTACGCGACCCGCTTCGGATTCGATCCGAAGCAGTTGCCGCAGAACCTGACGCTCGCGCTCGGGACGCTGCGCGTCACGCCGCTGCAGATGGCGAGCGCGTACTCGGTGTTCGCGAACGGCGGCTTCCGCGTGCAGCCCTACTTCATCGATCGGATCGTGGACGCCTCGGGCAAGGTCATCTGGCAGGCGACACCGCAAATCGCCACTCCGGCTTTCCTTCCGCAGGCCCCCGCGGGCCTGAAGAGCGTGAGCGCGCGAACCCCGCCCGCACGGCCCGCCGAGGGCGCGCTGACCACGGACCCCGGAGCGCTGCCCTCGAGCGAGGTCGCTCCGCGCGTCATCACGCCGCAGAACGACTACATCATGACTTCCATGATGAAGGACGTCATCAAGTACGGCACCGGAGTCGCCGCGCGCGCATTGGGACGCGATGACATCGCGGGCAAGACCGGCACGACCAACGACTGGCGCGATGCCTGGTTCAACGGCTTCACGCCCGAGATCGTCGCCTCGGTCTGGGTCGGCTTCGACGACAACCGCTCCCTCGGCTGGGACGAGGAGGGCGCGCGCGCGGCGCTGCCCATCTGGATGTCCTTCATGCGCCAGGCGCTCGCGGGCGTGCCGCAGTGGCAGCGGCCGATGCCCCAGGGCATCGTGACGCTGCGCATCTCGCCCCAGACCGGCGGCCTGGTGAGTGACGAGAACCCGGAGGGCATTCCGGAGGTCTTCATGGCCAATCACCTGCCCACGGCGGCCCCGGGAGCGGCGCGGGCGAGGGCGGCGAATCAGGCCGGAGCGGACTCGATATTCTGATGCCTCACAAACCGAAGCGATACTCGACGCCCCGCGGCGAGAACCTGCGGCGTGCGCTCGCGCAGGAGGCCGCGCGCATCATGGCCGAGCACGGCATCCGCGACTTCTTCGTCGCCAAGCGCAAGGCCGCCGAGCGGCTCGGGATGCTCGATGGCGTCGCGGCGTTGCCGAAGAACACCGAGATCGAGACGGCGCTCGCGGAGTATCAGCGCCTCTTCGGGGGCGAGTCGCACCTCGAATCCCTGCAGGCGCAGCGCCGCGCGGCGCTGTCGGCGATGCAGCACCTGCGCGAGTTCGAGCCGCGACTCGTGGGAGCGGTGCTGAGCGGCACGGCGACGGAGTACGCCGAGGTGCAGCTGCACCTCTTTGCCGACTGCGCCGAGTCGGTGGCGCTGAAGCTCATCGATTCCGGCATCTCGCACGAGGTGACCGAGAAACGCGTGCGCATGAGCGCCGAGCGGGTGCTCGCCTACCCGGGGCTGCGCTTCGAGCTCGAGGATCAGCCGATCGAAGTCACGGTGTTCCCGCCCGACGGCATCCGCCAGGCGCCGGTGAGCCCGGTCGATGGCCGGCCGATGCGCCGCGCGAGCGCGGGGGAAGTCGAGGCGCTGCTCGGGGAGTGAGCCGCCCGAGAGCGGCCGCGCGCGGTGGCGTGGCGCGCAGCGCGGGTCGAGGCCCCCCGCGGGGTCAGGCGCG
>JAKAZP010000169.1 GCA_021815905.1 Pseudomonadota bacterium
TCTCCGACACCCAGGCGGTGAGCGGCTCGCCGGGCCTCCTCGAGGAGGTCATCGTGACCGGCTCCCGGGAGTCCGGCTTCACCGCGGCGAACAGCGCGGCGCCGGTGCAGCTCCTGAGCGCCGCGGCGCTCAAGAGCGTCGCCGGCAATCCCGACCTGCTCGCCGCGCTCGCGCGGATCGTGCCCTCCTTCACCGAGCAGGCGTTCGGCAACGACATGGCCGGACAGACGCTGCAGGCAAGACTGCGGGGGCTGAGCTGCAACGACGTGCTGGTGCTCGTCAACGGCAAGCGCCGGCACACCACGGCCAACATCGAGCTCGACGGCGGCCCTTACCAGGGCTGCGCCGGCGTCGATCTGGGGTTCATTCCGATCGATGCGATCGATCACATCGAGGTGCTGACCGACGGCGCCGCCGCGCAGTACGGGAGCGACGCGATCGCGGGCGTCATCAACATCATTCTGAAGAAGAATGCGCGCGGCGGGGACGTCTCGGGAACGTACGGCGGCTACATCGACGGCGGCGGCGACACCGGCGATGTCTCGGCGAACGCCGGATTCCGTCCGGCCCCGGACAGTTACCTGAACGTCACGGCCGAGGTGCACCATCACGGCGCGAGCAATCGCAGCGCCATCGATGAGCGCGTCATCAACCCGGCGAATCTCGCGACCTACCCCGACTCCAACATGCGCGAAGTGGCGGGCTATCCGTATCTCGGCGCCGAGGAGGGAGACGCCCACTACGACCTGAAGCTGTTCGAGCTCAACGCCGGATTCGGTATACCCGCGGGCGTCGAGTTCTACGCCTTCGCGACCTACGGCGACAAGCACGCCCGGTCCTTCCAGAAGTACCGCCTCCCGAGCAAGGTGGCCTACACGGATCCGGCCACGGGGGTCACCACTGATCCGTTTCCCTTCGGCTTCGATCCGCTCGAGGCGAGCGGGGAGACCGATTACTCGGCCACGGCAGGCCTGAAGGGGACGTGGGCCGACTGGAGCTGGGACCTGAGCAGCACCCTTGGCCGTGACCAATTCAACGTCTACACCCTCAACTCCGCCAATGCGGGCGTGTACGACAGCACCGGTCGGCCGACGCCGCGCGATTACTACGACGGCTACCTGCAGGCGATCCAGCGGACGTGGAACCTCGACGTCAACCGCAATTTCGACTTAGGTCTCCCCGGTCCGCTCAACGTCGCCTACGGCCTGGAATACCGGCGCGACAGCTACGGCATCGGAGCCGGCATCCCGGTCTCCTACATCGACGGGGGCGCCCAGTCATACCCCGGCTTCACCCCGACGGATGCCGGCGCGCACGATCGGCACGTCGAGGGCATGTACATCGACCTCGCCGCGCAGCCGACTCGGGCCCTGCACCTCGATGCGGCGGGACGCGACGAGCGCTACAGCGACTTCGGCGGCGCCACGGTCGGGAAGCTCACGGCCCGGTACGAGATCAGCCGCCGGGTCGCCGTACGCGGCACGGTGAGCAGCGGCTTTCGGGCGCCGACTCTCGCCGAGGAGTACTACTCCTCGACCAACGTCACCCCGACGAGCGCGTTCGTGCAGTTGCCGCCCGATTCGCCGGGCGGAAGGTTGATCGGCCTCGGCGACGGATTGCGACCCGAGCATTCCGTCAACTTCAGCCTCGGGCTGGTGTGGCGCCCCATGCCGGGGGTCATCGGCACCCTCGACCTCTATCGGATCGACATCACCCGCCGGATCGTCGCGACGGGGAATCTCTACGGCACGCTGAACGGGGTGGCGCAGGCCTCGGCCCCCGCCATCGACGCGGCGATCGCGGCGAACGGCAGCCAGCTCGACCCCGCGGTGACCGCGACCGGCACGACCGGTGTCACCCTGTTCGCGAACGGCATCGACACGAGTACTCGGGGAGCGGATCTGGTGCTCGATTTCCCCTGCGACTACGAGCTCGGCCACATCGACTGGTCGGTGGGCGCGACGCTCAATCGAACGCGGATCACCCGGGTGCCGGCGACGCCGACGCAGCTTTCGGGACTGACGCTGTATGACGCAACGGCGCTCTCCGATCTGACGACGGCGAGTCCGCGCTACCTGATCGATCTCGGTGCGCTATGGCGCCTCGGCAGGCTCGCGGTGCACCTCGAGGAGCAGGTGTACGCAGAGAGCTCGGAATGGGAGAGCGACGGCGGCGATAATCCATCGAACAGACCCCGGTACTTCCAGTCGATTATCGGCGTCACCCCGATCACCGACCTCGACGTGAGCTATCGGCTCGCACGCCACCTCACGGTGAGCATCGGCGCAATCAACCTGCTCAACCGCTATCCGAGCCGCTACAACTCGACGTTGCTCGCCCACTACGACAATTTCGCCTACGGCGACACGTTGGGCGTGTTCCAATATCCGATGTTCTCGCCCTTCGGAATCGACGGCGGGTATTACTACCTGAGGGGCACCGTCGGATTTTGAGGCGGATCGTCGCCCGAGCGGGAACCGCGTCGGCGCGCGGCGCGGCCGCCCGAGGGGCGGCCCGTCGCTCAGAGCGCGTCGATCGGGATCTTGAGATAGCGCACGCCGTTGTCCTCGGGCGGGGGCAGCTGCCCGGCGCGGATGTTGACCTGAACCGACGGCAGCAGCAGGACGGGCGCCTCGAGCGTGGCGTCGCGAGCGGTCCTCATGCGCACGAATTCGTCCTCGCCCGTGCCGAGCCTCACGTGCACGTTGGCGCGCCGCTGCTCCTCGACCGTGCTCTCCCAGGCGAACTGCGGCCGCGCGGGCGCTGCGTAATCGTGCGCCGTGAACAGCCGCGTCCCGGGCGGCAGCGCGAGAATCCTCTGAATCGAGCGAAAGAGCGTGCGCGCATCCCCGCCCGGGAAGTCCGTGCGCGCCGTGCCGTAGTCCGGCATGAAGAGCGTATCCCCCACGAAGGCCGCATCGCCGATCACGTAGGTCACGCAGGCGGGGGTATGGCCGGGGGTGTGCACGACGCGCGCGAGCATCTCCCCGATGTTGAACGTGTCGCCGTCGCGGAACAGGTGATCGAACTGCGAGCCGTCGGAGCGGAACGCCGTCCCGAGATTGAATATCCGTCCGAAGGTCCGCTGCACGTCGCTGATGCGCTCGCCGATCGCCACCCGGCCGCCGAGGGTCCGCTGCAGATATTGCGCGCCGCTCAGGTGATCGGCGTGGGCGTGGGTCTCGAGAATCCATCGGGTGTCGAGACCGTTGCGGCGTACGTGCTCCGCGATCCTGTCGGCGGAACGCGTCGCGGTCCGGCCGGTCTTCGGGTCGTAGTCGAGCACGGAGTCGATGATGGCGCATGCGCGGGTGCGCGGATCCGAGACCACGTAGCTCACCGTGTGAGTCGCGGGGTCGAAGAACGGCTCGATGTCGGGCTGGGAGTGCATGCGCTGTCCTCCGTGGCTCGCATCCCGCCCCCGCGGGACTGCCGCGCCACGGTTGACATCATATTCGAAAGTGCTTATATTCGCAAACATGAATGTACTGGAGCTCGAGGACGCCGCCGCGGATGCCGCGGGCCTGCTGCGCTCGCTCGCGAGCGAGAAGCGGCTGCGGATCCTGTGCCTGCTGAGCGATGGCGAGCGCAGCGTCGGGGAAATCTGCGCCGCGCTCGGGGTCTCGCAGGCCAACGCCTCGCAGCAGCTCGCGATTCTGCGGCGAGCGGGCCTGGTGAGAGGCCGCCGGGACGGTCAGACCGTCCACTATTCCCTCGCGAGCGAGCAGGGGCGGCGCGTCCTCGAGACGCTCTGCAGGGTTTACGCGCGCCGCCCGTCCGCGGGCTCATCGCGCGCGCGTCGAAGTCCGAACGTGGATTGAGAGGAGAACGAGATCATGTCCGAGCATCATCAACATCGGGCTGCGGGTCCGCTGCACGAGCTCGACCCGTCACAGGTGCACACGCTGCTGCGCAGCCGGCAGGCCGTGCTGATCGACGTGCGCGAGCCTGGGGAATTCGAGGCCGAGCGCATACCCGGGGCGCTGCTGTTCCCGCTTTCCGGGTTCGATCCGGCGAGCCTCCCGCTCGATGGCGCCAAGCGCATCATCCTCCAGTGCGGCACCGGACGGCGCTCGGCGACGGCGGCGCACCGGCTGCTCGATGCCGGCTGCAAGGAGGCCTCGCACCTCGCGGGCGGCCTCAAGGCGTGGAAGGAGGCGGGACTTCCGCTCACCTTCTTCAACCCCGCCACCGGACGCGTGCATCAGGGCCATCTCTGAGCCGCGGCGGGCACCATGAGCGTCGTGGCGGTCATTCTTGCCCTTCTCTCGGGGAGCCTCGTCGGGCTGTCGCTCGGCCTGATCGGCGGCGGCGGCTCCATTCTCGCCGTGCCGCTCATGGCGTACGTCGTCGGCCTGCCGCCCCACCAGGCCATCGGCACGAGCGCGGTGGCGGTCGGGGCGAGCGCGCTCGCCAACCTCGCGGGGCACGCGCGTGCGCGAACCGTCAAGTGGCCGTGCGCGATCGTGTTCGCGGTGTCGGGCATGGCGGGGGCGGCGATCGGGGCGCAGATCGGAAAGCGCGTCGACGGGCAAGCGCTGCTCGCGGCCTTCGGCGTGCTGATGGTGGTCGTCGCGGCTCTCATGCTCCGGCCGCGCCGGGGTGGCCACCGGCCGGAAGTGCGCCTGTCACGCTCGAGCGCGGCGGGCCTGCTGGCGCCGCTGGCCGGGACCGGGTTCGCGGTGGGGGCGCTGTCGGGGTTCTTCGGCATCGGCGGTGGTTTTCTCATCGTGCCGGGACTGATTTCGGCGACCGCGATGCCGCTGCTCAATGCGATCGGCTCCTCGCTCGTTTCCGTATCCGCCTTCGGCGCGACCACCGCGGTGAGCTATGCCGCCTCCGGACTGATCGAGTGGCGAGTCGCGGGCCTGTTCATCCTCGGTGGGCTCGCCGGCGGCTACGGCGGCATCGAAGCGGCCCAGGCGCTCGCGACGCGCAAGCATCTGCTCACGATCGTCTTCAGTACGGTGGTCGCCGTCGTCGGCGTCTACGTCACGGCCAGAGGCCTCGCCGCCCTCTTCTAGGAGGCGGCGCAGCCCCCGAGGCCCACACCCGCGCGCCCGGTGCTCGGCACGAGGCGCCCCGCCCGGAGCTTCATATGATCGAAATCGACGAGACGGCTTTCGAAGCCGAAGTCATCCAGGCCTCGCACCGCACCGCGGTGCTGGTGGACTTCTGGGCGCCCTGGTGCGGGCCGTGCCGGGCACTCGGACCGGTGCTCGAGCGGCTGGAGCAAGCCTATGAAGGGCGCTTCAGGCTGGTCAAAGTCAACTCGGACGAAAGTGCCGCAGTGGCCGCCCGGTACGGCGTGCGCGGCATCCCGAACGTCATCGCATTCCTCGACGGCGAGCCCGTCGATCGGTTCGTCGGGGCGCTTGCCGAAGGCGAGGTGCGCGCGTTCATCGAGCGGTCGATTCCGGACGCCTCCGAGCGCCAGCGCCGCCAGGCGGGAGAGTGGGCGCGGCAGGGTCGGGTCGAGGCCGCCGAGCAGGCCCTGCGCGCGGCGATCGCGCTCAATCCCGCCAACGCATCGGCGCAGCTCGATCTGGCCGAGCGGCTGCTCGAGCGGGTGCCGGCGCCGGGCGAGGCTGAGCTGGCGGCGGCGGAGCAGGCGCTCGCGGCGGTCGGGAGCGGCGCTCGAGGGGAGGCCCGCTGGCGCGCGCTCGACCTGCGGCTCTCGAGCGTGCGGGCCGCGGCCTCGCTGCCGCCGAAGGAGCGGCTGCTGGAGCGGGTGCAAGCCGAGCCCGGCGATCTCGAAGCGCATCGGCTGCTCGCTCAGGCCTGCATTGCCGAGCGGCAGCTCCCCGAGGCCCTCGAGCAGTTGCTGGAGATCGTCCGCCGCGGCCGAGGCGAGGCGCGCGAGGGGGCGCGCCTGCAGATCCTC
>JAKAZP010000170.1 GCA_021815905.1 Pseudomonadota bacterium
GGAGAAATCACTGCGCACCGGCCAGGGCTACGGCGAGGTGCGCTGGGATGCGCTCATCAGCAATCAGGCCGACGAGACGGTCGCGGCATACGACGTGCTCACCATGGTGAGCGAGCAAGCCGTGCCGGACGCGTAAGTCCCCTCGATCGGAGCCCACCCATGCCGACAGCGCTCATCACCGGGGCCAACCGCGGTCTCGGACTCGAGCTCGCCCGCCAGTATCTTCGCTACGACGGCAAGGTCCTGCCCTGGTAGGGGCGGGGCCGCGCAAGCCGCCGCGGTCCAGCCTACGCAAAATCCACGATGACACCGGGGTCTGCCTGGGGTGAACCTCGACCCCGCGGCAAGGACCTTGACTTGTCCCGGCTCGGCCGCATCTCACTCCTCATCGGGCCCCGCGCCATCGCGCAGCGGCGGGCCCGAGGGGTGCTGAGCTCGGGACGGTGTGCGCCGGAGAGCGAATGAGCAGCGAACGACAGTACGGCTGGATGTGGATGGAGGCCTGCGAGGTCCTGGACCGGGCGGAGCGGCTGCAGCGGCAGTTTCTGCGCTATCTCGGACCCGGAGGCGATGTGGCGCTCTGGGAGCCGCCGGTCGACATTCAGGAGACCGACGATGGGCTGGTGCTGCTGTTCGCGCTGCCGGGAGTCGCTCCCGAGGAAATCGACGTCAGGCTCGAGCCCGCGACGCTCACCGTGAGCGCGCTGCGCAAAGTGAGGCTGGTGAATCCGGATGCCCGCATCCGCCGGCTGGAGATCCCCCACGGACGTTTCGTCCGGCGCATACCGCTCTCCGGCGTGCCGCTGACGGTGGCGGCGACCCGCTACGAGCACGGCTGTCTGGAAGTACGGCTGACCCGCGCAACGCAGAGCCGCTCCCCCGGTTGAGGCAAGCACACATGGCGGAAACCGACACGACCCCTACGACGACACCCCGGATCGAGCTGCCGCCCCTGCCGGCGGACGCGGTTCCGATCATCCCGATGCGCAACGTGGTGCTGTTCCCGGGCGTCGTGTTGCCCGTCACCCTCGGTCGCGAGGAGAGCATCGCCGCGGCGCAGGAAGCGGTGCGCACCGGGCGCAAGGTGGGGCTGCTGCTGCAGCGCGACCCCGCGACCGAGAAGCCCGCCCCCGGGGACCTGTACGAGCTCGGAGTGCTCGCGACCGTGGTGCGTTACGTCACCGCGCCCGACGGTACCCATCACCTCGTCTGTCAGGGGGAGAGCCGCTTCCGGATGCTGCACGTGGTGCGCGACACGCCCTTCCTCGCCGCGCGCGTGGAAACGGTCGTCGAGCCGACGGAAGCCGGCGCCGACATCGAGGCGCGCATGGACTTTCTCAAGCAGCGCGCGACCGAGGCGCTGTCGCTTCTGCCGCAGGTGCCCGAGGAGCTCGCGCGCACCATTCGCGGCATCGACTCGCCCGGACAGCTCGCCGATCTCATCGTGAGCTTCATGGACGTCAAGTCGCCGCAGAAGCAGGACGTCCTCGAGACGATCGATCTGAAGTCGCGTCTGGACAAGGTCGTGAAGATGCTGGCGCACCGGGTCGAGGTGCTGAAGATCACCCGCGACATCACCGAGCAGACCCAGGCCGCGCTCGGGGAGCGCCAGCGCGAGGCGGTGCTGCGCGAGCAGCTGCACCAGCTGCAGAAGGAGCTCGGAGAAGGCGAGGGCGCCGAGGGCGACATCGCCGAGCTCGAGAAGGCGATCGCCGCGGCGCACATGCCCGCCGAGGTCGAGGAGCAGGCGCGCAAGGAGCTCAAGCGCCTGCAGCGCATGAGCGAGGCGAGCCCCGAGCACGGCATGGTGCGCACCTATCTCGACTGGCTGGTGGCGCTGCCCTGGAGCAAGGCCGACGTCGAGGACATCGACATCGAGCGCGCGCGCGCCGTGCTCGAGGAGGACCACTACGGCCTCGAGAAGGTCAAGCGCCGCATCCTCGAGTATCTCGCCGTCCGCAAGTTGAATCCCCAGGGGCGAAGCCCGATCCTGTGCTTCGTCGGGCCGCCCGGCGTCGGCAAGACTTCCCTCGGGCAGAGCGTGGCGCGCGCGCTCGGACTGAAGTTCGTGCGGACAAGTCTCGGCGGCGTGCACGACGAGGCCGAGATCCGCGGCCACCGCCGGACCTACATCGGCGCGCTGCCCGGCAACATCATCCAGGGGCTGCGCAAGGCGGGGACGCGCAATCCGGTGTTCATGCTCGATGAGATCGACAAGGTCAACGCGAGCTTCCAGGGCGATCCGGCCTCGGCGCTCCTCGAGGTGCTCGACCCGGAGCAGAACTCGACTTTTCGCGACAACTATGTCGGGCTGCCGTTCGACCTGAGTCACGTCCTGTTCGTCGCGACCGCCAACGTGCTCGAGACCATCCCGGGGCCGTTGCGGGACCGGATGGAGATCATCGCCCTCACCGGGTACACCGATGAGGAGAAGCTCGAGATCGCCAAGCGCTATCTCGTGCAGCGGCAGCTGAAGGCCAACGGGCTCGATGCCGCCCGCGTGAGCATTGCCGATGAGGCGCTGCTCAGGCTGATCCACGAGTACACGCGCGAGTCCGGCTGCCGCAATCTCGAGCGCGAGATCGGCGCTCTGGTGCGCCGTGCGGCGATGCGCATCGCGGAAGGCAGGGCCGCGAGCGTGCGCTTCGAGGCGGCCGACGTCCCCGAGGTGTTGGGACCGACGCGTTTCGAGAACGAGGTCGCCCAGCGCACCTCGGTCCCCGGGGTGGCCACGGGTCTCGCCTGGACGCCGGTGGGCGGGGACATCCTGTTCGTCGAGTCGGCCCGCATGCCCGGCAGCGGCAAGCTGATCCTCACCGGGCAGCTCGGGGATGTCATGAAGGAGTCGGCGCAGGCGGCGTTGAGCCTGGTCAAGGCGCAGGCCGGCGAGCTCGGCATCGACCCGAAGCTCTTCGACCAGAGCGACATCCACGTGCACGTGCCGGCGGGGGCGATCCCGAAGGACGGTCCGAGCGCGGGGGTGGCCATGTTCGTGTCGCTCGCCTCGCTCCTGAAGCGCCGGCCCGTGCGCCCCGATGTCGCCATGACGGGCGAGATCAGCCTGCGCGGGCTCGTGCTGCCCGTGGGCGGCATCAAGGAGAAGACCATCGCCGCGGCGCGCGCCGGCATTCGCAAGATCATCCTGCCCGCGCGCAATCGGCGCGACCTCGAGGACATTCCGCAGAGCGCCCGCTCCATGCTCGAGTTCGTCTGGGTCGAGCGCGTGTCGGAAGCGCTCGAGGTGGCACTCGCTCCGGCCGAGGGGCAGAAGGCCGCGGGCGGCCGGCCGAGAGGGGAGAAGGCGGAGAAAGGAGAGAAAGCGGAGAAGTCGGCGGCCTGAGCCGCGCGCCGTCGCGGCGCGGCGGCTCTCAGGCCACCAGCACGCGACCGAGGTCGGGGAGTGATCGGCGGGGCGCCTCGCCCGCGGCGTCCGCGAGACCCTTGCCCGCGAGCCACTCGCGGTCGAAGAGCCGCGACTGGTATTTCGCGCCGCCGTCGCACAGCACGGTCACGACCGTGTGTCCCGGGCCGAGCTCACGCGCGACGCGCACGGCCGCTGCGACGTTGACGCCGCTCGTGCCGCCCACGAACAGTCCCTCCTCGCGCAGCAGCCGGTAGACGTGGCGAACCGTCTCGGCATCCTCGACGTGCACGGCGTCATCGATGGGCGCGCCCTTGAGGTTCGCCGTCACGCGTCCGATGCCGATGCCTTCGGTGATCGAGCCCGCACCCCTCGCCCTGAGCGTTCCCGAGCGCACGTACTCGTACAGGCTGCTTCCGGGAGGATCGGCGAGCACGCAGCGAATCGAGCGGCGGCGGGACTTGAGGTACTCCGAGACCCCGGCGAACGTCCCGCCGGTGCCGCTCGCCGCCACGAAGGCATCGACCCGGCCGCCGGTCTGCTCCCAGATCTCCGGTCCGGTGGTCTCGAGGTGCGCCCGGCGGTTGACGACGTTGTCGAACTGATTCGACCAGATGGCGTTGGGAAGAGCGGCCGCGAGGCGTTGCGCGACCTTCTGATACTGGTTCGGATTGCTGTAGGGCACCGCCGGGACGCGGTGCACCTCGGCGCCCAGCATCTCGAGCAGACGGTACTTCTCCGGCGACTGATTGTCGGGCATCACGATGAGGCAACGGTACCCGCGGGCGTTGCAGACGTGGGCGAGGCCGATCCCGGTGTTGCCGGCGGTCCCCTCGACCACCGTCCCGCCGCGGGCGAGCTCGCCGCGGCGCTCGGCCGCGAGCACGATGGCGCGCGCGGCGCGGTCCTTCACCGAGCCGCCGGGGTTCATGAACTCCGCCTTGCCGAGCACCTCGCAGCCGGTCTCCTCGCTCACCCGGCGCAGCCGCACGAGCGGCGTGTTGCCCACCGCCTCGACGAAGCCGCCCCGAACGCTCATGCCGCTGCTCCTTCGAGGAGCATTTTGCGTTGCAGTTGCAACGCACCCGCCGGCCTCCCGAGCGCCGCGACCTCCCCGACCACGAGCAGCGCGGGCGCCGACACGGCCGCCTCGGCGCACAGGCCCGCGATGCTGCCGAGCGTCCCGCGCAGCACCCGCTCCCCGGGGAGCGTGGCGCGCTCGATCGCCGCCGCCGGCCGGCTGGACGGCGCCCCGTGGGCGCCGAGTCTCGTCACGATTTCCGGCAACTGGGCCACTCCCATGTAGAACACCGCCGTCGCATGATCGCGCGCGAGCGCCGACCAGTCGAGCGTGTCGTCTTCCGCGGCGTGGCCGGCCACGAGCGTCACGCTCCGTGCCAGCCCGCGTTGAGTGAGCGGGATGGCGGCCGAGGCGGCGGCGCCGAGCGCGGCGGTGATGCCCGGCACGAGGAGGAAGGGGATGCCGTTGCGGGCGAGCGCCTGCGCTTCCTCCCCGCCGCGGCCGAAGACGAGCGGGTCCCCGCCCTTCAGGCGCGCGACTCGCAGCCCCTCGCGCGCGAAGCGGATCATGAGCTCGTGGATCCGCTCCTGCGCGGTGTGCCGCCCCGGCGCCTTGCCGACGAAGATGCGCCGCGCCTCGCGTCGCGCGCGCGCGAGGATGGCATCGGGCACGAGCCGGTCGTAGAGCACGACGTCCGACTGCTGCAGCAGCCGCAGCGCCTTCACGGTCAGCAGATCCGGATCTCCGGGTCCCGCGCCGATCAGGTAGACCTCGCCGAGATCGCGGGTGCCGGCCGCGCGCGAGCCCGTGAGCTTCGAGAGTCGCAGCTCCCGCTCGAAGGCGCGCTGCGCGCCGGATTCATCGCCTACGAGCACCCGCCGCGCCACCGGCCCCCGCGCGATGCGCTCCCAGAGCCGGCGGCGCGCGCCGCCCGCGAGCGCGAGCCGCACCGCCGGGCGTCGCTCGCTCATGAAGCGGGCCAGCGCGCCGAGGGCGGCGGGCAGCAGCGCCTCGATCCACTCCCGCACCAGCCGGGCGAGCACCGGAGCGCGGCCTCCGGTGCCGACCGCGACCACGACCGGGGAGCGATCGATGATCGCGGGGAAGATGAAGGTGGAAAGCCCGGGATCGTCCACCACGTTGACCGGTATGCGCCGCGCGCGCGCGGCGCTCGAGACCTCGGTGTTGACCTCGCGGCGGCCGGTCGCGGCGATCGCGAGGGTCGCGCCCTGGAGATGGGAGGCGGCGAAGGCGCCGGACAGATGCCGCACGCGGCCGCGGGCGGCGTGCTCGAGGAGCTCCTCATCGAGATGCGGCGCGATCACCGTGACACTCGCTCCGCACTCGAGCAGCAGCGAGGTCTTGCGCGCGGCGACTCGTCCGCCGCCCACCACCGCGACCGGTGCGCCACGGAGCTGAAGAAAGACCGGCAGATGATCCATGCGCCTCCCCTCCGGTGTCAGGCTCGAGCGACCGCGCGACGCG
>JAKAZP010000171.1 GCA_021815905.1 Pseudomonadota bacterium
CGATTCGCACCCCGCGGCAACTTTGCCACGATCAGACCGTGGTGCATCAACGGCCTTCGCGGGATGCTCATCAGATACTGGGCACCGTCGCGGGAGCGGTCATCGGCGGTGTGCTCGGCAACCAGGTCGGCGGCGGCAGCGGCAAGGTGCTCGCCACCGCGGCGGGAGTCGCGGCCGGCGGCTATGCCGGCAACCGGATAGAGAATCGGATGCAGCGCGGGAACATCTACACGACGACCGAGCAGCGCTGCGCGACGGTGTACGACCGGACGGTCGAACCGGAAGGATACGAAGTCCGCTACCGGCTGAACGGCAGGCAGGGACGGATACACCTGCAATACGACCCGGGGAGCCAGATCCCCGTGGAGAACGGACATCTGGTGCTCAACGGCGTCGCCCAGCGCCGATGACTCACTGAAGGCCCGACCGCGCGACCCGCGAGGTCGCGCGGTCGATCACCCCGGCGGTCGTGCCGGGCGGCCGCCCGCTGGCGAAGTGGAAACATACGGGGAGTCCCGGTCGAAGAATCGCCAGGGCCGCCGCGCCCATTTCCCCGCGTAATCGACCCCGATGCGCGCGCCGCTCGCGATGCGCACCGCGCCCGGCGCGCTCCGGGGCCTTTCGATCCACAACTCGTTGCCGCAGAGATCCGCACCGTTCAGCCGCCGGTCGATGCCCATCGCCCGGCAGAGCAGGCCCGGCCCCCAGGTCTTGTCCGCGATGCCGCTCACCGGCTCGAGTGCCCGCAGCAGTACCGCGTGCGGGACGCCCTCGGCCGCCGTGACCACGTTGAGGCAGTTCCAGACGCCATAGATGAAGTACACGTAGGCGTGCCCCGGCGGACCGAACATGACCTCGGTCCGCGGCGTGCGGCCGCGGGAGGAGTGCGCGGCGAGATCCTCGGGTCCGAGGTACGCCTCCGTCTCGACGATGCGCCCCGACCGGAGCGTGGCCCCGTCGGCGCGCACCAGGTGCAGCCCGATCAGCCCGCGCGCGATCTCCAGGGTGTTGTGCGCATAGAAGTCCCGGTTGATCCTGCGCGCCGCGCCCATGAGCCCATGTTACAATCGCGGCCGCCGCGCGGTGCGGTGGGTTTTCCGGGAAGCTTCACTGATGCGACGCCTGATCGACGCCTGCTCGAGGTGGTCCGCCGCAGGCTTGCTGCTCGCGGCCCTTGTGCTCTCTCCCGTGAGCCGGGCCACGGTGTTCACCTTGCCCGCGGACGGCGGCTCGCTGGTCGGCCAGGATTCGAGCGTTCAGGCGAAGGCCTCCGACACGCTGCTCGGCATCGCGCGCAGGTACAGCGTCGGCTACTGGGAGATCCAGGAGGCCAATCCGCACGTCGACATGTGGCTGCCGGGCCGCGGCACGACGGTTGTCATTCCGGGCCGCCTGATCGTGCCGCCCGTCGCGCACGTGGGCATCATCGTCAACCTGCCGCAGCATCGTCTCTTCTATTTCCCGAAGCGGCGGCGCCATGACCAGCCGATCGTGATCACCTATCCGGTGAGCCCCGGCGAGAAGGGCTGGGCGACTCCGGTCGGGCACACGCGCATCATCCGCAAGGTTCCGCATCCGGTGTGGATCCCGACTCCCTCGATCCTCAAGGCGCACGAGCAGGAGGGCGATCCGATTCCCAGGATCTATCCCGCGGGCCCCGACAACCCCATGGGGGAGTGGGCGCTCGAGACGACTCTGAGCGGTGGGGAGATCTACATCCACGGCACCAACAACCCGATGGCGGTCGGCATGGCCGTCACGCACGGCTGCGTGCGCCTGTACCCGGAGGACATCGCCGCCCTGTTTCCGATCGTGCCGGTGGGTACGCCGGTGAACATCGTCAATGTTCCCGTGCTCGCGACGCTCGAGAGCGGCAAGCTCTGGCTCGAGGTCCACCCGCCGATGGACAGCGATCACACCCCTGTCGGCCCCGACTACGCGCAGATCTCGCGGATCATCGACCAGGCGATCGGCAAGAGCGTCGTGGCGATCGACTGGGCGAAGGTGCGCAAGGTGGCGACGCTCTCGAACGGCATCCCCGAGATGGTCGGCGTGCAGGCCGGTTACACCGCGCCGCCACCCGTGGGCACGCAGACTCAGATGACGAAATCCCGCCTCAGCGGGTCGCGCCGCGCTGCGCCGGCTGTCGCCGGAACAACCTGAGGAGCGCCGTCGCGCGTGAGACCACCGCGGCCCCGACGCTCAGGCGCTCCACCCAGCCAAAGAGCCTGCGCTCGCGCAGCATGATGATGAGGGTCGCGAGCGATAGCACCCAGCGCAGCGGGTGATTCGCCGCCGAGTCGGGCGGGCGGCGCGTCCACCGGGAAAGCAGCGCCGCCGGAGTCAACTGCCGGACGCGGTAAGCGATCTCGAAGCGCTGCTGCTCGCAGCGCGCAAGCAGCGCGAGCCTGCGAGCCTCGAGCTGACGCACCCGGCTCATTCGCCCCTCTCACCGCCGCTCATGCGGCGCTGATCGCGCTCGAACTGCTCCAGAGTCCCCGCGAGCAGCTGCGGCCGCGCGCGCAGGCTGCGCGCGCCGAACATCGCGCACACCGCCGCGAGGACCAAGAACACGAACATGCTGCCGAGCAGGCCCGCGAAGGGATGGATTTTCCACAGCGCGACGACGACCGTCGCCATCGCGAAGAACAGCCCGATGACGGCGCAGAGCAGCGTCGCGAAGCCCCAGAGCAACACGTGCGCGAGGGAGGACAGATACAGCTCGGTCTCGACCGTGGCCAGATCCAGCCGTGTCTTCAGGGCATCGAACACCGCCGCCAGCAGCGCCCGCAGGGCGCCCGGGCGGGGCGGAGCGGGCTGCCCGGTCCGCCCGTCCTCGTCCGGCCCGGCGGCCTCGAGCGGCTCTTCCATCATCGTCGGCCGAGCAGCACGCCGACCAGGAGCGCCACTCCGCCGGCGATCGCGACGGCCTTCCAGGGATTGTCGTGCACGTAGCCGTCGAGCATCTCGGCCCGGCCCTTGAGCTCGCGCTCGATCGTGCCGAGCTGGCTGCGCAGCGCGGCGAGGGATTTCTCGGCCCGCTTGCGGGCTTCGTCGGTCATGTCTTCCGCGCTCTCGGCGCTGGCGCGCAGCAGCGCCTCGGCGTCCCTCACCAGGGACTGCAGATCGTCGGCGAGTTTTCCGGCATCGAAGATTGGGCTCATGGGGGTTCCCCGGACTTGAGGTTGGCAGAAGTTTAGCGCGGCACGAACTCGTCCAGCTCGACGGATGGCCCGGGCGCCCCGCGAGGGCGCCCGGTGAAGCCTCCCGGGCTGGCAAGCATCGTGCCCGGTGCGGCCGGGGGCGGCATCGGGAATAACCCTTAACGGCGCGCGGGTCAGGTCAGGCTGAGGGCGGCCCGCACGAGCAGCCGCTCCTCCTCGACCGGAATGACGCGCACCGCCGGTCGCCGGCCGGGGACGCTGATCAGCGCCTCCGAGCCCCGGGCTTCGCGGTTGGAGGCCGGCTCGAGCGCCACTCCCGCCCAGGCCATGCCGGCCAGGATCCGCTCCCGCACCTCGGGCACGTGCTCCCCCACACCGCCGCCGAAGACGATGCCGTCGCAGCCGCCGAGCACGGCGAGGTAGGCGCCGAGGTACTTGCGCACCCGGTAGCAGTAGAGGTCCAGGGCGAACTGCGCCTCCCCGGAGGGGCTCTCGAGCAGCTCCGCGGGGTGGGTGCCACCGCCCGAGAGGCCCGCGAGCCCGCATTCCCGATTGAGTCGCGCGATCACCTCGGCTCCGCTGAGGCCGAGATGCCGCTCGAGGTGCGCGACCACCGTGGGATCGAGGTCACCGCAGCGCGTCGCCATGACGAGCCCCTCGAGCGGGGAGAAGCCCATGGAGGTATCGAGCGCCCGGCCGCGCTCGATCGCCGCGGCCGAGCAGCCGCCTCCGAGCTGCAGGGTGATGAGGCGCCCGCCGCTCGCGAGCTCGGGCTCGAGCTCGCACCATCTGAGCCACATCGCCTCGTGCGCGAGCCCATGAAAACCGTACCGGCGCACGCTCAAATCCACGCCGAGCGCGCGCGGCAGCGCGTACTCCGCGGCCACGCGCGGCAGGGCGGCGAAGAAGGTCGTGTCGAAGGCCGCGATGTGCCGCGCGCGATCCCCGCAAACGGTGCGGGCCGCGTCGATCCAGCTCAGGGCGGCGGGGTTGTGCAGCGGTGCCAGATCCGAGAGCTCGCCGATCGCCCCCCGCACCGCATCGTCGATCACGACCGGACCGGTGAAGCGCGTCCCGCCGTGGACGACCCGATGGGCGACCGCATCCGGGGAGCGGCCGACCCGCGCCATGAACTTGCGCAGGACCTCCGCGGGCTCCGGGACCGGATCCAGGCAGTGCTCGGCCGCGAGCGGCCGCGCCCGGGCCGGGGAATCCGCTGCGGTCCGAGCGGCGCTGTCGAAGGCCGCGAGCTTGATCGAGGTGCTGCCGCTGTTGACGGTGAGGATGAGCATGGCAAAGAAACGGTCGGACGGCGTGCCGGTTGCCCTGCGACCGGCCGCACCGCAGGAGGCACGGCGGCCGGAGGCTCTACTCGCCGGTGTCGAGGACCATCCGCACCAGCTGCGCGAGCGAGGAGGCGCCCATCTTCTCCATCACGCGGGCGCGGTGGATCTCCACGGTGCGCTGGCTCACGCCGAGCTCGGCCGCCATGACCTTGTTGGGCTTCCCGCGCGTGACGAGGGTGAGCACTTCCCGCTCGCGGGGTGTCAGGGACTCGAGCCGCTCGCGGATGCGATCCCGCTCACCGAGCTCGAGCCGTGTCTTGCGATCCTTCTCGAGCGCGCGCTGCACGCGATCGAGCAGGTCCTGATCGCGGAACGGCTTCTGCAGGAAGTCGAAAGCGCCCTGTTGCATCGCTTCGACGGCCATCGGGATGTCGCCGTGCCCGGTGATGAAGATGACCGGGATGGTCGCGCCCTTGAGGTTCAGCAGCTGCTGCAGCTCGAGACCACTCATGCCGGGCATGCGCACGTCGAGCACGACGCATCCGCTCTGGTGCGGATCGTAGGCGGCGAGGAACTCCTGCGCGCTCGAGTACAGGGTGGCGGGCAGACCCACCGACTTCAGCAGCAGCTTCAGGGAGGATCGTACGGCTTCGTCGTCGTCGACCACGAAGACCAGGGGTTGCGAGTCGCTCAGCATGGGATTTCGCCTGATGTGTTGTCGCCGGCCGCCGCCGGCAGTCGCAGGGTGAAGCAGGCGCCCCCCGCGGCGGCTGGAGCGTAGCGTAGCGTTCCCCGGTGGGCATCCACAATGGAGCGGCTGATCGCGAGCCCGAGACCGGTGCCCGTCGACTTGGTCGTGCAGAAGGGGTCGAACAGCCGCTCGAGGATCGAGGGGTCCACGCCGGGGCCTGAATCGGTCACGCTGACTTCGACCATCCCGTCCCCGGCGAGCGCGCTGCGCACCGCGATGTCACGCAGCTCGGGAGGCGCCGCGACCAGGGCCTCGATGGCGTTGTGCAGCAGATTGAGCAATACCTGCTGAATCTGCACCGGGTCGACGCAGACCGGCGGCAGGCGCTCCTCGAGCTCGAAGTGCAGCCGCACGTCGTGCAGCCGGCCGTCGGTCGCCGCCAGGGGAACGAGCTCGCGGATCGAGGCGTTGATCGAGGCGAGGACCCTGTGGGTCTCCTGCCGGCGCACCAGGCTGCGCAGGCGGCGAATGATCTCGCCGGCCCGCAGCGACTGGGCGGCGATCTGCTCGAGCGCCTCCCGGACCTCATCGATCTCCGGCGGCTCGCGCCCGAGGAGCCGGACGCAGGCATGCGCGTAGTTCGTGATGGCGGCGAGGGGCTGATTGAGCTCGTGGGAGATGCCCGCGGCCATCTCCCCCATGGTCGCGAGAACGGCGCCG
>JAKAZP010000172.1 GCA_021815905.1 Pseudomonadota bacterium
GGCCCGAGCTGCCCGGGCGCGTGGCGCGCGCCGTCGGCCCGCTCTACCGGCTGCTCGTCGCCAAGTACTACTTCGACTGGTTCAACGAGCACGTGATCGCGCCGCTCGCACGCGGGATCGGCTTCGGTCTCTGGAAGGCGGGCGATCAGGGGCTGATCGACGGGGCGATGGTCAACGGCACGGCGAACAGCGTCGGCCGGTTCGGCGGCATCGTGCGCCGGGTGCAGAGCGGGTACCTCTACTCCTATGCGTTCTGGATCGTGATCGGCCTCGCCGCGCTCCTCGGCTGGTTCCTCGTGCGCGTCTGAGCCAACGAAAGCCAACAAGATGCATCATCCGCTTTCCATCCTGATCTGGCTGCCGACCGCCGCCGGCATCGCCGTGCTCCTGCTCGGCGACCGCCACATCGTAGCCGGCCGCTGGCTGTCGCTCCTGGCGTCGCTCGCGACGCTGGCGCTCACCTTCCCGCTGCTCGCCGACTTCAACACGCACACCGCGGCCTACCAGTTCGTCGAGAAAGTGGCGTGGATCCCGCGGTTCAAGGCCTACTACGCGCTCGGAGTCGACGGCATCTCCCTGCCGCTCGTGGTGCTCACCGCGCTCATGACGGTGCCGGTCGTGATCGCCGGCTGGACCGTGGTGAAGACGCGCCCGGCGCAGTACTTCGCCGCCTTCCTGATCATGGAGGGGCTGATGATCGGGGTGTTCTCGGCCACCGATGCGCTGCTCTTCTACTTCTTCTGGGAGTCCATGCTGATTCCGATGTTCCTCATCATCGGAATCTGGGGCGGCCCGCGGCGCGTGTACGCCACCATCAAGTTCTTCCTCTACACCTTCCTCGGCTCGGTATTCATGCTCGCGGCCCTGATCTACCTGTACGTCAAGGCGGGCAACTACTCGATCGCGAGCTTCCAGGCGCTGCCCCTCACCCTCATCGAGCAGCGCTGGATCTTCGTCGCCTTCCTGCTGGCGTTCGCCGTGAAGGTGCCGATGTGGCCGGTGCACACGTGGCTCCCGGACGCGCACGTCGAGGCGCCGACCGGCGGCTCGGTGATCCTCGCGGCCATCATGCTCAAGATGGGCGGCTACGGCTTCCTGCGCTTCTCGCTGCCGATCGCCCCGGACGCCTGCCGCGAGCTGAACCTCCTCATCATCACGCTGTCGCTGATCGCGGTGATCTACATCGGCTTCGTCGCGATCGTGCAGCAGGACATGAAGAAGCTGATCGCCTATTCGTCGATCGCCCACATGGGATTCGTGACCCTGGGCGCCTTTCTCGTGTACGAGCTCGTGCGCGTCACCGGACACGTGCAGGGCGCGGGGATGGGCATGGACGGGGCGATGGTGCAGATGGTCTCCCACGGACTCATCTCCGGGGCGCTGTTCCTCTGCGTGGGGGTGCTCTACGACCGCATGCACAGCCGCCAGATCGCCGACTACGGCGGGGTCGTCAACACCATGCCGGTGTTCGCCTCCTTCATGGTGCTGTTCGCGCTCGCCAACACGGGACTGCCCGGCACGTCGGGCTTCGTCGGAGAGTTCCTGGTGATCCTCGCGAGCTTCCGGGCGAGCTTCTGGTACTCGACGCTCGCGGCGGTGACGCTGATCCTGAGCGCCTCGTACATGCTCTGGCTGGTGAAGCGCGTGCTCTTCGGCCCGGTCGCCAACGACCACGTCGCGCACCTCACCGATCTCAATGGCCGCGAGTTCATCGTCCTCGGCACGCTCGCGCTGCTCGTGCTCGCGATCGGCATCTGGCCGGCGCCGCTCCTTCGGATCATGGATCCCTCGATCCAGCATCTGGTCACGCAGGCGATCACGAGCAAGATTCCGCTGTGAGGCTCGGAGACCCGACACCATGAATTCCCTGCTGCGCCTGCTGCCCGCGGCGGCCACCCCCGAGATATTCCTGGTGGCGGCCATCTGCGCCGTGCTGCTGTTCGAGGTGTTCTTCGGCATGCGGCGTCCCGGGGCGACGGCGAGCTTCACGCTGCTCGTGCTGGTCGCGGGCGCGGCCCTCACCGCGCGCTTCGCGGACGTCGCCCATCAGGTCGTGCTCTACGACGGGCTGTACGTCACCGATCCGCTCGCATTCGTGCTCAAGCTCGCCGGTTTCCTGGTGGTGGCCGTGGCGCTGCTCTACTCGCGCATCTATCTCGAGAACCGCGACATGCTGCGCGGGGAGTATTACGTCCTCGCGCTCACGGCGCTCCTCGGCATCTTCGTGCTCATCTCCGCCAACAGCCTGCTCACGGTCTACATCGGCGTCGAGCTGCTCGCGCTCTCGGTATACGCGATGGTGGCGTTCGACCGGGATTCGGGGGTCGCGGCGGAATCGGCCATGAAGTACTTCGTGCTGGGGGCGATCGCCTCCGGCACGCTGCTCTACGGCATGTCGATCGTCTACGGGCTCACCGGCACTCTCGACCTCGGCGTCATCGCGACCCGGCTGAATTCCCCCGCGAGCCTGGGCGTGACTCTCGGACTGGTGTTCATCGTGGTCGCCGTCGCCTTCAAGCTGGGGGCCGTGCCGTTTCACATGTGGTTGCCCGACGTCTACGAAGGGGCGCCGACCAGCGTGACGCTGTTCGTCGGCACCGCGCCCAAGATCGCCTATTTCGCGCTCGCGCTGCGGCTGCTCGCTCACGGTCTCGCCGGCACGACCGCCGACTGGACCCTGATGCTCACTCCGCTCGCGGTCCTGACCCTCGTCGTCGGCAACGTGGTCGCGATCGTGCAATCGAACCTCAAGCGGATGCTCGCCTACTCGACGATCGCGAACGTCGGGTTCATCGTGCTCGGGTTCGTCGCCGGCACCCCGAGCGGCTACACGGCGGCGCTCTACTACACGCTGGTGTACGTGCTGGTCGCGCTCGGATCCTTCGGCGTCATCCTGCTTGCGAGCCGCAAGGGGTTCGAGGCGGACAAGCTCGAGGACTACAGAGGTCTCTATCAGCGCGATCCGCTGCTCGCCCTGGTCATGATGACGCTGATGTTCTCGACGGCCGGCGTGCCGCCGTTCGTCGGCTTCTGGGCGAAGCTCAGGGTGTTTCAGGCGCTGTGGGAGACGCATCACTTCTGGCTGGTCGTCATCTCCGCGGCCATGTCGGTGGTGGGCGCGTTCTACTATCTGCGCGTGGTGAAGCTCATGTACTTCGACGCGCCGCCCGAGGGGCTGCCCGCGACGCTGCGCCCGCACGGCGTGCGCTTCGCCCTCGGCATCAACGCGCTCGCGGTGCTCGCCCTCGGCGTGTTGCCGAGCCCGCTGCTCGATCTGTGCAGTCGCGTCATCCGCTGACGGCTCGCCGGGAGGGGAGCGCGCCGCAAATCCCCTCCCGCCCGGCGCGCTCAGCTTCGGCGCCGGGCGATGGCGATGACGGCGATCAGAATGACCGCCACGTTGAGCACCCACCAGGCGGCCATGCCGTGGCCTTCGAGGGAGCCGAGGCCGAGCGAGGACTTGGGCAAGGTGACCGTGGCGGTGAGCAGCTCGTGAATGCCGTCGTGGCGCACGACGAGCGTCAGGGGCTGCGCGCCCGCGCCGGCACCCCGCGTCGAGACGAGATAGGTGCCGTCGGGCCGCGCGGTCACCGCGGCGGGACGGCCGCCGAGGGTCGCCGTCAGGGCGTGCCGCCCGGTGACGGGCTCGTGATTGGTGTTTCTCGTGATCTCGAGCGCGAGCGCACCGCGGACGGCGCTCACGGTGACGCTGAGCAGCGCCGAGCGCATGACCAGGGCGGCGCCGGCGGGCGGTGCTGCGGCGGCGCGCGCCCCCACGAGCGATGCGGCCGCGCACAGGAGCAGGGCGAGACCCGCGAGTCGGATGCACTTCATGCGCGCTAATCCCTGAGATTGAGCACGGCCTCGAGCGCCTCGAGCCCCGCGAGCAGTCCCCGCAGCTGGTCCTTGCTGAGGCACGCGAGCAGTTGCCGCTCGCGCTCGAGGGCGAGCGGCACGAGCTCGAGATACATCCGGCGGCCGGCCTTGGTGAGCCGAACCTCCCGCTCGCGACGGTCGGCGGCGCTCGAGGCGCGCTCGATGAGCTCGCGCTGCTCGAGGTGCGCAATGGCTCGACTGACGCGCGTCTTGTGCATGCGCGTGCTCTCGGCGATGTATTGCGCCGTGCAGCCGTGGCGCGAGCCGACGGTCGCCATCACGCGCCACTCGGGGACGTCGAGCCCGAAGCGCTCGCGATAGCTCTCGGCGAGATGGTTGCTGACTCCCACCGCGACACGGTTGAGCCTGAAAGGGACGAACGCCGCGAGCTCGAGCGCGAGCTCGCTTACCGAGCGGGCATTCACGACGGACTCCCCTGAAAGGTTGCGCGCGCAACTATTTGTGCGATCATACGCCGAAGCATACCGGGAGTGCGCCATGAGCAGCGCGAAGACAGCGGCCGAGACGGGGGCCCAGGAGCTCAGCTACCTGAGCGGCTTCGGCAATCACTTCGCGACCGAGGCGCTGCCCGGGGCGCTGCCTCAGGGGCGCAATTCCCCCCAGCGCTGCGCCTACGGGCTGTACGCCGAGCAGCTCTCGGGCACGGCCTTCACCGCGCCGCGCCATGCGAACCGGCGCAGCTGGCTGTATCGCATCCGCCCCGCGGCCGCGCTCGCGGGTCCCTTCCGCAAGCTCGCGCACCGCTCGATGGTGGGACGATTCGAGGGGCTCACCGCCTCGCCCAACCCGCTGCGCTGGAGCGCGCCCCCCGTGCCATCCGAGGCCGCCGACTTCATCGACGGATGGCTCACGATCGGCGGTACCGGCTCATCCGATGCGCATGCCGGCTGCGCCGTTCACTGGTATCTCGCCAACCGCTCGATGCGCGATCGGTTCTTCTACGATGCCGACGGTGAGCTGCTGATCGTGCCGCAGCTCGGGCGGCTGCGCATCGCAACCGAGCTCGGAGTGATCGAGGCCGGTCCGCAGGAAATCGCGCTGGTGCCGCGCGGCGTGCGCTTTCGGGTCGAGCTTCCCGATGGGCATGCGCGGGGCTACGTGTGCGAGAGCTTCGGCGCGCCGATGCGCCTCCCGGATCTGGGACCCATCGGCTCGAACGGACTCGCCAACCCGCGCGACTTCCTGACGCCGGTCGCCTGGTTCGAGGATCGCGAGGAGGAGTGCGAGCTGATCGCCAAGCTCGGCGGAGAGCTCTGGTCCGCGCCGCTCGATCACTCCCCGCTCGATGTGGTCGCCTGGCACGGCAATCACGCCCCCTGCAAATACGACCTGCGCCGATTCAACACCATCGGATCGGTCAGCTACGATCATCCCGATCCATCGCTGTTCCTCGTGCTGCAGTCGGTGAGCGACACCCCCGGAGTCGATACGGTCGACTTCGTGGTGTTCCCGCCACGCTGGCTGGTGATGGAGGACACGTTCCGTCCGCCCTGGTTCCACCGTAACGTGGCGAGCGAGCTGATGGGACTGGTTCACGGCGTCTACGACGCCAAGGCCGCGGGCTTCGAGCCCGGCGGCGCCTCGCTGCACAACTGCATGACCGGTCACGGCCCGGACGCCGAGACCTTCGAGCGCGCGAGCCGCGCCGACACCGCTCAGCCGCAGCGCCTGACCGACACCATGGCCTTCATGTTCGAGACTCGCACCCTCATCCGGCCGACCCCGCGCGCGCTCGAGCTGCCGCAGCTGCAGAGCGATTACGCCGGCTGCTGGCGCCCCTTGCGCAGGCGCTTCGATCCTGCCGATCCGGCGAACGGGCGCGGAGCCTGACACCCGTGCGGCCGATCGACGCGACGCACGACCCCGCGCTGCGCAGCTGGGCGGAATCGGCCAACCGCCCCGGCACCGACTTTCCCATCCAGAACCTGCCGCTCGGGGTGTTTCGCCGCGCGGGCA
>JAKAZP010000173.1 GCA_021815905.1 Pseudomonadota bacterium
GCGGGCGCGGCCGCCCGCGGCGCGGGCGCTCCCGGCGCGCTCTGCGCGCGCGCCGCGAGCGGCCCCGCGGCGAGCACCAGTGCGAGCGCCAGCGCCAGAGGCCGCTCAGTCATCGCCCGGCCCCGCCGAGGGAGTGGGTTTCGCAGGGACAGCCGCGGGCTTCGCCGCGGCCGGAGGCTGCGGCGGTTTGGCCGCGCTCTTGCCCAACTTCAATTGCGAAAGGTACGCCATCCAACTCCCGCCATCGGCTTGCGCCGATCCGGTTTCCGGATCGGCCGATCCCAGGAACTCGAGCAGCCCGAGGTCGACCGCGGGCTTCGCGCTCTTCGCCGGCGGGCTCGCGCGAGCGACCGCCGAGCCCGCAGCCAGAGCCACCGCCGCGAGCGCCACCCCGAGCCGGCGCCCGAGGCCGGCCTCACCCGGAGTGCTTGTCATGGGCGCCGTCGTGGTCCGCCGTTCCCCCGGCGGCCGGGCTGCGCGCCTGCGACATCGCCCACTCGTAGAATTGGCCGTCGCCATTTTCCATGAGGTCGAGCCCGTCGCGATCGGCGAGCAGACCGAGATCCTCCACCGTGGCGTGACTCGCCTCCACCGCCGCGAAGTTCGTCCTGGGCTCGCGCGGCCAGAGGACGAAGGCGATCAGCGCCGCGGCGATCAGCGCGCCCGTGGCCGGCATCCACGGGGAGCGCCAGAGACGTACGCTGCGACGTCGGTCAGCCTCGACCAGAGCCGCCTGGCGCGCGCGATTCAGACGCGACCGGACCGGCGCGCTCACCTGCTGCGCGCCCTGCTCGAGCAGCGCGCGCGCGCGCGCCTCGAACGCCGCCGCGCCCTCGCGGTCCGCGCTCACGGGTACAGCTCCCCGAGTTGTCCGCGCAGACTCTGCAGCGCGCGAAAGTAGTGAGTCTTGACGCTGCCTTCCGAGCACCCCATCGCGCGCGCGGTCTGCGCCACGTCGAGGCCCTCGAGGGTGCGCAGCAGGAAGGCCTGCTGCTGCCGGCGCGGCAGGCCCGCAAGCGCCTTCTCGAGCGCCGCCATCGCCTCGTCGATCTCGAGCCGCCGCAAAGGCAGCGGCTCTGCGCTGGCCGCCTCGGCGATGGGGTCGGGGTCGTCTTCCGTCTCGGCGCGGAACGGCAGCCAGGCCATGACCCGCGCGCGCACGGTGCGCCGCCGCTGGATGTCGCGGATGCGGTTCTCGAGGATCCGGTAGAAGAGCGGCTTCCACTCCTCCGCCGGCCGGGCGGCGTAGGCGCGGGCGAGCTGCAGCATCGCGTCCTGGACGGCATCGAGGGCATCCTGCTCGTGCCGCAGCGCCGCCTGAGCGATCTTGAAAGCCTTCACCTCGACGCCCGCCAGAAATTGGCCGAGCGTGCGGCACCGGGCGTTGTCATGGGAGTCCGACAGGTCCACCTCGCCGTGAGAGGCAGCCGGCATGCTATAAGGCCGCGCGAGCGTAGCAGACTCTGGCATATGCGGTACAACGCGGCTGTGACCGGGCCGGTTGACGGACGGCTCGCGCCCGGAAGGCCTTTGACTTCACTGAATCCATGAGCTCCGACCCCGTCGTGCGCGTGGCGCTCGCAACGCCGCTGCGGCGTCTGTTCGACTATCGCCCGGACGCCCGGGACCCGATTTCGGGCGAGCTCGCCCCCGGCATGCGCGTCCGGGTGCCGTTCGGTCGCCGCCGGCTGATCGGTGTCGTGATGGCGACCGCGGCCGCCTCGGAGATCCCTGCGGAGAAGCTCAAGCCCATCCTCGAGCGTCTGGACTCGCGCCCCATCCTCGATGACTCCCTCCTCGCCCTCCTCGGCTGGGCCGCCGGTTACTACCACCATCCGCTCGGGGAGGTCCTCTCCACGGCGCTCCCGAAGGCGCTGCGCGCCGGGGCGCCCCTGGAGGCCACCGAAGAGCGCTGGCGCTCGACGGTCGCGGGCCACGAGGCCTGGTCGCAGGGCGAGCCGCGGCGAGCCTCCCGTCAGCGCGCCGTGCTCGAGCACCTCGCGCGCCACGGGGAGACGGCCGCCGCGGAGCTGACCGCGCGGCTGGGCACCTGGCGCGAGGCCGCGCGAGCGCTGCTCGCGCGCGGCTGGGTCGATTCGCTCGAGGCGCCGCGCGAGAGTCCGGCCGCTGCCGGGACAGAGTCGCGGGTGCCGGGACCGGAGCTCAATGACGAGCAGCGCCGTGCGGTCGAAGGCATCTGCGCCGCGCTCGGCTCCTTCGGCGTCTTCCTGCTGCACGGCATCACCGGCAGCGGCAAGACCGAGGTCTACCTGCGCGCGATCGACCAGGCGCTCGAGAGAGGCCGCAGCGCGCTGGTCCTGGTGCCGGAGATCGGGCTGACGCCGCAGCTCGTGGCGCGATTCAAGGCACGGTTCTCGGCCTCGATGGCCGTGCTGCACTCCGCGCTCACCGATCAGGAGCGGCTCGCCGCCTGGCGCGAGGCCTATAGCGGGCGGGCGCGGCTCGTTCTCGGCACCCGCTCGGCGGTCTTCGCTCCGCTGCCGAATCTCGGAATCATCGTCATCGACGAGGAGCACGACGCCTCTTTCAAGCAACATGAGGGGGGCTTCCGCTATTCCGCGCGCGACCTGGCGGTGGTCCGGGCGAGGCTGGCGGGCGTTCCCGTCGTGTTGGGCTCGGCGACACCCGCGCTCGAGACGCTGCGGAACGTCGCGCTCGGCCGCTACACGCGGCTCGTCCTCAGCCGCCGCGCGGGGCAGTCCGCACCGCCGCGACTGGCGCTCATCGACCTGCGCGCGAGCGCGGTGAGCTGCGGGCTGTCGACGGCGGCCGTGCAGGGCATCGAGCGTCATCTCGGGGCTGGGGGACAGGCGCTGGTGTTTCTCAACCGGCGCGGGTATGCCCCGACCCTGCTGTGCACCGCCTGCGGCTGGATGGCCCCGTGCAGCGAATGCGATGCACGGCTCACGGTGCATCTGGCCGCGCACCGGCTGCGCTGCCATCACTGCGGCGCCGATCAGAACCTGCCCGAGCGCTGTCCGCAGTGCGGCTTCGCGGTCAAGCCCGTGGGCCAGGGCACCGAGCGGATCGAGGAAGCGCTCGCGACGATGTTTCCGGGAGTGAGCCGAGTCCGGCTCGACCGCGACGCGATCCGCCGCCCCGCCGACCTCGAGGAGGCCATGCGGCGGCTGGCATGCGGTGAGGCGCGGATCCTCGTCGGAACGCAGATGGTCACCAAGGGTCACGATTTCCCCAACGTGACGCTGGTCGTGGTGCTCAATGCCGATCAGGGCCTGTTCAGCACCGATTTTCGCGCGCCCGAGCGTCTGGCGCAGACCATCGTGCAGGTCGCAGGCCGCGCCGGACGCGGCGAAAAACCGGGCGAGGTGCTGATCCAGACCGAGTTCCCCGATCATCCGCTGCTCACGAGCCTGCTGGCCGAGGGCTACGACGGCTTTGCGCGCACGGCACTGTCGGAACGGCAGGAGGCGGGCTGGCCGCCGTTCAGTCGTCTCGCCGCGCTGCGCGCCTCGGCGGTGACGGCGGAGGCGGCGCTGGGCTTCCTCGGCGAAGCGCGCCGCCTGGCCGGGGAGCCCGGAGGACTGCGCCTGCTCGGACCGGTCCCGGCGGCCATGGCGAAGCGCGCGGCACGCCATCACGCGCAGCTGCTGCTCGAGAGCCGCGAGCGCCTCCGGCTGCACCGCTTCCTCGAGGAGTGGGTGCCGCGGATCGAGGCGCTCCCGAGCGCGCGCCGCGTGCGCTGGGCACTCGATGTCGACCCGATCGAGCTGTTCTGAATCGCGCCGGCTCCGGGCATTCCAGTCCGGCGCGCGGCGGCGGATGCGTTAAACTTTCGCCCTTTGTCATTGGCGGGTTATTCCATTTGAAGCGGCAGCTCGAGCAGCTCCTCGAGAGCGCCCTAAGCGCCTTGACCGGAAGCGTCCTGCCGGAGCCGCCGCCCGCGGGCGCGGCGACGGTCGAGCGCACGCGCGATCCAAGGCACGGGGAGTTCGCGACCAACGTGGCGCTGCGGCTCGCGAAGGCGGCCGGACGCAATCCGCGTGAGCTCGCCCAGCGGATCGCCGGCGCATTGCCGCCGAGCCCGCTCATCTCGCGCACCGAGATCGCCGGCGCGGGCTTCATCAACTTTCACCTCACCTCCGACGCGCACGCGCGCGAGCTCGCGAGCATTCACGAGCTCGGTGAGCGCTATGGCCGCGGCGACTGCGGCGGCGGGGAGCGCATCGTCGTGGAGTTCGTTTCCGCCAACCCCACCGGCCCGCTGCACGTGGCGCACGGGCGTCACGCGGTCTATGGCTCGGCGGTCGCGAATCTGCTCGCGGCCTCGGGCCATGCGGTGCACCGCGAGTTCTACGTGAACGACGCCGGACGTCAGATGGACATCCTGGGCGTGAGCGTGTGGCTGCGGTATCTCGAGCTGTGCGGCGAGCGTCTCGCGTTTCCCTCGAACGGCTACCGCGGCGAGTACCTGCTCCCGGTCGCGCGGCGGCTGCTCGATCGCGAGGGCAGACGCCTCGAGCGCCCCGCCTCCCGGCTGCTCGAGGGCCTGCCGCCCGATGCACCGGCGGGGGACAAGGAGCAATACATCGACGCGATGATCGCGCGCGCCCGGGAGCTCATCGGCGGTGAGGGGTTCGGGCTCGTGCTCGAGCTGGCGCTCGGGGAGATGCTCGCGGACATGCGCAACGATCTCGAGGAGCTCGGCGTCACCTTCGACCGGTGGTATTCCGAGCGCTCCCTCGCAGAGAGCGGAGCGATCGACCGTGCCCTCGAGCGCCTCGCCGAGCACGGCCGGCTCTATCGCAAGGATGGCGCCCTGTGGTTTCGCGCCACCGAGTTCGGCGATGAGAAGGACCGGGTCGTCGTCCGGGAGAACGGACAGAGGACTTATTTCGCCTCCGACATCGCCTACCATCTCGACAAGCGCATGCGCGGGTTCTCGCGCCTCATCGACGTGCTGGGCGCGGACCATCACGGGTATGTCGCCCGCGTGCGCGCGGGCCTCGCCGCGATGGGCGAGCCGCCCGAAAGCCTCGAGGTCGCTCTCATTCAGATCGTCAACCTGTTCCGCGGCGGCGAGCCGGTGCCGATGGGCAAGCGCGAGGGACAGTTCGTGACGCTGCGGCAGCTGCGCGAGGAGGTCGGCAACGACGCCTGCCGCCTGTTCTATCTCATGCGCAGCCACGACCAGCCGCTCGATTTCGATCTCGAGCTCGCCAAGTCGCGCACCAACGAGAATCCGGTCTACTACATCCAGTACGCGCACGCGCGCGTCGCGAGCGTGAAGAAGCAGCTCGCGGCGCGCGGGATCGCGTTCGACTGCGCCGAGGGCATCGCGCACACGGCGCTCCTTTCCGGCGCGCACGAGGAGGGGGTGCTGCGGTCCCTGCTTCGCTACCCCGAAGTGCTCGAGCAGGCCGCGGCGAATCGCGCGCCGCACGCGCTCGTGCACTACCTGCGCGAGCTCGCGAACGCCTTCCACACCTATTACAACGCCGAGCAGTTCATCGTCGATGAGCCGAAGCTGCGCAACGCGCGCCTCGCGCTGATCGGGGCCGTGCAACAGGTGATCCGCAACGGCCTGGCGCTGCTCGGCGTGTCCGCGCCGGACAGCATGTAGGCCTGCGCCATGCCGCGCCTCACCACACGGGATTTCAAGCGCGCCGCGCCGCGCCGCTCGAGCGCCGGACAGCTCGCGGCGTTCGCCGTCGGCGTGATCGTCGGAGCGGCGCTGGCGAGCGGCGGGTTCATGCTGCGCCGGGCGCGGGCGCAGCACGCCGCGATGCCCCGCGCGTCGTCGGCGCAGAGCGCGGCGCCGGCCGGCGCGCGCGCAGCGGCGCCGACCGCGGAC
>JAKAZP010000174.1 GCA_021815905.1 Pseudomonadota bacterium
GGGGGCGGGCCGCGGCTCGCCCGAAACGGAATGCGCCGCGCCGCGTCGTCGCGATTGCGCGGCGGGAGAGCCCGCCCGCCGGGCGCTGACATTGTCCGGCTCAGCGAGCCGTACGGGCGCACTAACAGCCGGTCGCGGCGGCCTCGCCCGGAAGGGAGTGGAGAAACGCCGGTCCCGCGGCGGCGCCGCGCCAGACCACCGGTTGGTGAGGCACCATGCGCTCGATGACCGGATAGGATTCCTGGCTGATGTGCTGCGGATCGGCGCACAGGTAAGGGCGCAGCACCTGGAGAATCCCGTAATAGCCTTCCTGGATGGATTGCGCGCTGAGCTCGCGATCCAGGCATTCCATGTAGTTCAGCCAGTTCTCCGACAGGATCCAGGTGACTTCGACGATCGAGCGCAGGCAACGCGGATCGGCCGGAAGGCGCATGAGCGCGTGCGCCTCGAGCGCGCGCAGAAATTGCTCGATGAACCAGAGGCGCCGCTCGCGATTCTGCGCGTATTGATGACGCAGCTGCGGATCCTGGCGCAGCAGGTCGGCCAGCTCGCGATAGAAGAAGCGGTACTTCTGAATCAGCTGCAGCTGGCGCACGAACATGGCCACCATGTGCTCGAGCGTCGGCTGCAGGTGATCGCTGTACCAGCCCTGGTTCATCTCGTCCACTGCACAGTGGAAGAGCGCGACAATCACATCCTGTTTGTTGGGGAAATGATACTGGACGTTACCCTTGCTGATCCCGCAGCGCTCCGCGATCCGTGAGGCCGAGATGGCCGCCGTCCCCTCTGCGTTGAACAGCTCCAGCGCCGCCTGTAGGATGCGCCGTTGTGTGGTTCGTGTCGCCATCGACGCGGTGCTCGCAGTTTTGTGACCCCGAACATGCCCCGGGCGCCAATGATTGACACCTGAAGCAATGCCAATGTAGCACAGGCGACACAGCCATGGCAGTCGCCAGGCGTCCCGCTCGCGCGGCGCCCGGGCCTGCTCGGCGCCCGCGCGCGGGCCCGTGGGCGAGGGGGTGCGCTCTTGGTGCGCGATTGCTGCATGATGGAGCTCGAGACCGCATCCGTGCACCGCCGGCGTGCATCAGCCGGCCGCATCGATGGCGATACGCACCGGCTCGCGCAGGTCGAGCGGCGCGCGCGCGAGCTCGAAGCGGATGTGAGTGATGAGCGACGCGTCGAGCAGGTCGCCGAGGAGCCGCCATATCTGCGAGGCCTGGCGGTTCAGCACGTCGATGGCCCGCTGACGCGTGCCCTGGTCGGTGCCCGGATGCGCGAGCAATTCCTCCATCAGGCTCTTGCAGTGCGGTGAGAGGTGCTGAACGACCAGGAACGCCGCGCCGGTGCGCGCCGGCAACGCCCGAAAGAGCTTCTCCAGCGACTCCAGTCCGCCCGCGGAGGCGCCGATTCCGACGATCGGGGGCCGCCGTGTGCCGGTCGGCGTAGAAACTTCCACGGTTGTCGTGGAACTTGCTTCCCGTTTCGATGGCACCGAAGGGGTCCCGCCCTCTCCCTCCGCGGGGACTGTGTCATCGCGAGCTGAAGCGTCGTCGGAGGTATCCTGCATCGTGTGAAATTCCGCCGCGTGGACCACGCAATTACCGGCAAAAAAGCAATAAACATGCCAGCATCAGCGCGACCCGGGGAGGCGCGAGCGGTCGGACGGCACGTACGCGCCGGCGAACTGTCTAATCATTCGGGTGCCGCGGGTTGCCGCGGCGAGCCACGCCCACGACACCCCATGTGGTACTCGTCGCTCACGACTGACAGGAGACGCATCATGCGATCTCGACCCGTGCGGCTCATCGCCATCAGCCTGATCGCGGCAGCTGCCGCGGCCCTATTGGGCTGCGCCACCCAGCCCGCTCACAGCCGTGCCGCCGCCACCGCGGCGACGCGCGAGAAGACCGCGGCGCTGCCCGGGAAACCGGGCTGCTTCTGGCTTCAGAATTTCGACGGCTCTTGGACGGTGCTCAACGATTCCGAGCTCATCGTCTATGCGCCGTCCTTCTCCCGGCCGTACCTCATCAAGCTGTTCGAGCCGGTGCTCACCCTCAAGTTCGCTCAACGCCTCGGCTTCGTGGACGTGGAACGCTCGGGGATGATCTGCAACAGCGCCATGGACGAGCTCATCGTGCCGCACTGGCAGCCGCACCGGGTCCCGATCGTGGCCGTGCGACAGCTCACCCGGCCCGAAGAGCGGCAGCTCATGGTCGAGAATCACCTCGAAGTACCGAAGAAAGGCTCTCGGCCGAAGAAGGGAAATCAGGCCGCCAAGGGTTGATCGCTGATTGATTGCCCGCGATCGCCGGGTGATCGCGGGGAAAGCCGGGCCGGAACCCGGACGGTCCGGAACCGGACCCCGAGGCCGACGCCGAGACCGGACCCCGAGACCGGAGGGCGAGACCCGCAACTCGGGCCGGGCCCCCGCATGATCCGATGTGAATCGTGACGGGCGTCGATCAGTTCAGGAGATCCGTCAGTTCACGAGAACCGCGACCGGACTCGAGGCGATGCCATTGGCGATCACCACGAGCGAGCTCGCGCCGGTCTCGGTACTGGCCGGCACGTCGAATGAGGCGGAGACGACGCTGTTGCCGGTCGCGACGCCCATGGTGCTGAAGCCGTGAGTTCGCGCGTAGACGACGTGCCCCGAGGCCTGATTCGTGATGCGGACCAGCGGATAGTTGGTCGCGGAGTTGAGCTCATCGCCCACGGCGGCGCCCTGCGAGAGACCGTTGAATTGCGTGCCCGAGACGACGTAGGTCGAGCCGCGCGCCACGGTCGCCGGGGCGGCGGTAATCGTAGGCGCCCAGGCGGGATCGGGACTGCCCGAGCCGCTGTAAATCCACGTCACATCGCCGGTCACCAGCACCTGTCCATTGGGTAGCGGCAAGACGAAGTACTCGATATTGCCGCCATCGGTCGGCAGAGTTCCCGTGACCGAAAGCCTCAAGCCGTCAAATTCGTAGAATTGCCCGGAGCTGGTCGCGATCAGAGCATTTCCCGAGGGCAGCAGGGCCGCGCTGCTGTCGGCGGGATCATCGCCGGCGGCGAAATCCGGGCCCGTGGTGAAGGTGCCGGGGTCCGCCGGCAGCACGCCGGGGGTATAGATCCCCGTGTGCGCGGGATTGCCGCCCACCTGCGCTCCCGTGAGGAACACGGTGCCATCGGGGCGCAGAATCGCCGGGCCGATCTCGCCCGGCGGGTCATAGGTACCCGTCGGTCCCGGGCCGTACGTCACCCCGCCCACGACCTGAACCGGCGCAGGACCGTACGTCAATGGGGAGATCGCCGGCGAGCTCAGGAGTTCGGGAGTGCTCCCATCGCTGTACCACTGAGCGCTCGCCGGATCGTAGTGCTCCGCATGACCCGGATTGCCGACGTCGACGGTGAGCAAGTCGCCGTCCGGCAGCAGCGTCCAGCCTTCCTCGGCGAAATTGTCCGCCTTCCCGGCGGCCGATACCGAAGTCCACGTGAGCGTGGTCGGGTCGAGACGCCACATATCCCGGCCGAGCTTGTCTCCGAACAGGAAGCTGCCGTCGGGCATGATGGCCGACGGCGGGTCTCCGATGTAGGCAACGCCCGGAGGCGGCGCGATCATCTGCCACAGATCCGCGACGGGATCGTACACGGCCGACATGTTGGTGAGACCGCTCGGGGCGAAGGGCAGGCTGTAGTTGTTCTGGTTGTATTCGCCACCGACGAACAGGACCCGGCCGTCCGCGAGGACCGCCTGCGCCCCCGCATAGGGTGCGTATCCGGCCGGCGGGCTCGATACCGTGCGCCACGTGCCGTTCAGATAGCTTCCTTGCGAATCCGGTGACAGCTCATAGAAGACGCCGGCGTTGTAGTTCGATTGCATCAGGACGCTGCCGTCGGTCAGGAGAATCGCGAGGTATCCGGGCTCGGGCGGCTGATTGGTCAGGGCGGCGAAGGGCCCTGTCGCGCAAATGACGGCCACGCTCGTCACATCGGCCGTACTCACCATGCCCGAGCCGTTCATCACCACGCAGTTCTGCACCGGCCCGGAGGGCTGTGTCGCCACGGTCACCGCGTACGAAGCCCCGCTGCCCAATGCCATGGGAAACGTGAAGGATCCGGATGCCATGACCGAGACCTGATCGCCGTTGCTGTTGCGCAGGATCAGACCCTGGCCGGCGAGGCCGTCGACCGTGCCACCAACGGTGTAGGTCGGCGCCGGTGGGGCGGCGCCGCCCATGCCGCCCCCGCCGCCTCCGCATCCCGCCAGGAGCAGTGAGGTCAGGACGACGTACGAAACGCGCGGCATTCGGCCTCGATGTGTCTGGGGATTCATGATCGTCCGGCTGCGGGCGGCTATGCCGCGGGCATCAGTATTCTCCACCTCGACGGTTCGCGTATCTACCGCGCTTGCGCTTTGTGACGACCGTCACCACGGCGACGATCGCAGCCGCCGCGGCCGTCGCCAGGAGTACCCAATCGGCGAGCACGAAGCGCACGAGGCGATAGGCACGGCTGATCCGGCGCAACGGCGTGACGTCGGCAAGAGTCTCCGACTGCACGACGGTTCCGATTCGCAGCAGCCGTTGCCGGCCGACTCCGAAGCGCGGCCAGTGAGGCAGGCCCGGACCGTTGGGGTTTCCCGTTCGAGCGAAGGCCGTCCAGTACGCGGGTATCACCCCTGCGAGACGCCGATCCGCGGGGCTCCAGACCTCGCCCGGTGCATCCGGGCGATCGAACACGTACTGCAGCTCCGTGCCGTGGGTCGCCCCGAGGCTGTAATACGGGGAGCCCGCGGAATACGGCGGCGAATGCGTGAATTCGTACAGGTAGACGCGATCACCGTCCTTTGCGGAAGCGAGCCGCGCCCACTGCCACATGTCCCACCGGAACCGCATGTCGGTGTTGAACGCCACGGCCGCCGCTCGAGCGCTCGCGTCGGTCCGACCGGGGGAAGGGGCGAGCCAGCGCACCAGCGGCGCGGGAAAGCTTCGCTCGAGAACCGTGTAGTAGTTGGCGGGCGTGAGGGACGTGTGAGCGAGGAAAAGCGCGCCCTCAACGGCATTCCAACCGAGCAGCAGCGAGACCGTGTTCGCCTTGCCCTGCGCATAGGTCTCCCAGGGCGCGCGCGGGAGCACGTAGCCGTCGAGGATGATATGGGGAGAAAACGGCACCCTCAGCAGTCTGGCCGCGGGAATCTCCCGCAAGGCCGCGAGCGATCCCGAGCCGGCGCGCTCCAAGAAACGCTCGCCCTGCCGCTCGGCTCCGGCCAGCCGGAGCCCTGCTGACACCTCCATCGGCTCGAAAAGCCCGCCGCTCTCGCCGATGGCCTTTTGAAAGAGCCCCCGGGCGAGTGGCGAGGCGGTGAGCGCGCTGATCGCGATCGAGCCGGAGGACTGTCCGAAGACCGTCACGTTATCCGGATCTCCGCCGAATGCGGCGATATTCCGGTGGACCCATGTCAGCGCGGCAATCTGGTCCAGCAGTCCGTAGTCCCCGGAGTCATGGTGCGCCGACTCCGCGGTAAGACCGGGCAAGGCGAGAAATCCGAACACCCCGAGCCGGTAATTGATCGTGACGACGATGACGCCCCGGCGAGCGAGGCGGTTGCCCGCGTAGAGCGGAACGGCGCCCGATCCATTGGTGAGCCCGCCGCCGGGAATCCAGACCATGACGGGCAGGGGCGCGGCGCTCGTCGAGACCGGCGTCCAGATGTTGAGGTAGAGACAGTTCTCGCTGACCGGCTCGTCCGGAGCGTCGGGCGGGTACATTCCCCTCTGCATGCACGCCGCCCGGTAGCGCGTCGCGGAGAGAACCCCCTGCCACGGCTTGACC
>JAKAZP010000175.1 GCA_021815905.1 Pseudomonadota bacterium
ACCCGCCATGAGTCCGGCGGAGATCGACATCGTGCTCAAGGCCGATCCGAAGACGGTGCGGCGCGTGCCCTGGGCGGCGGAGCCCACCGCGCAGGTGATCCACGACTGCTTCTATTCCGACGGCCGGCGCGTCACCATGGCGCCGCGGCATGTGCTGCGCAACATCGTGGAGCTCTACGCTCAGCGGGGGTGGCAGCCGGTGGTGGCGCCCGAGCTCGAGTTCTACCTGGTCGAGCAGAACAAGGACGCGGACTACCCGCTGCGGCCGCCGGTCGGTCGCTCGGGCCGCGCGGAGCCCGGGCGGCAGTCCTACAGCATCGCGGCGGTCAACGAGTTCGATCCGCTGTTCGACGACATCTACCAGTTCTGCGAGGACCAGGACATCGAGATCGACACGCTCATCCACGAGGACGGGCCGGCGCAGATGGAGATCAATCTCATCCACGGCCAGCCGCTCGATCTCGCCGATCAGGCGTTCCTCTTCAAGCGCACCGCGCGCGAGGCGGCGCTGCGGCACAAGATGTACGCGACCTTCATGGCCAAGCCGCACGCCAAGGAGCCGGGCAGCGCCATGCACGTCCATCAGAGCGTGCTCGACATGAAGACGCGCCGCAACATCTTCAGCAATCCGGACGGCACCCCCTCGGAGCTGTTCTTCGCGCACATCGGCGGATTGCAGAAGTACCTGCCGGCGGCCATGGCGCTGTTCTGCGCCAACGTCAACTCCTACCGGCGTCTGACCCGCTACATGTCCGCCCCGATCAACGTCCACTGGGGATACGACAACCGCACGGCGGGTCTGCGCGTGCCGATGTCCGGACCGGAGGACCGGCGGGTGGAGAACCGCGTGAGCGGCGCCGACGCGAATCCCTACATCGCGATCGCCGCTTCCCTCGCCTGCGGGTACCTCGGCATGGTCGAGGGTCTGCAGCCCTCCGATCCGATCACCGGCAGCGCGCACGAGCTGCCCTTCGGGCTTCCGCGCTCGCTCGATGAGGCGCTGCGTGAGCTGCGCAACAGCGAGCCGCTGGTGAGACTTCTCGGCGAGGCATTCGTTTCCGCCTTCACGATCGTCAAGGAGGCCGAGTACGAGGTCTTCCTGCAGGTGATCAGCTCCTGGGAGCGCGAGCACCTGCTGCTCAACGTGTAGCGGCTCCCGATCGCCGCCAATCTTCGAACCGGAGAGTCCGATGACACGCAGATTGCTCGGGATCGACGTCGGGGGTTCCTTCATCAAGGCGGGAGTGGTGGACGTCGAGGCGGGGCAGCTCATCGGAGAGCTCATCTCCGCGCCGACGCCTCAGCCCTCGACTCCGGAGGCTCTGATGCCGGCCGTCGCGGGGCTCGCCGCGCGGCTGCCGGCGGCCACCGGCCGGATCGGGCTCGCGTTCCCGAGCGTCGTGAAGCGCGGCCGCGCGCGCACGGCCGCCAACATCGACCACGCCTGGATCGGGGCCGACGGCGCGGCGCTCATCCGGCGCACCCTCGACCGCCCGGCGCTGTTTCTCAACGATGCCGACGCCGCCGGACTCGCGGAGATGCGGCTCGGGGCGGGCAGAGGCGTCAACGGCTCCGTGATCATGCTCACCTTCGGCACGGGCATCGGCACGGCGCTGTTCACCCAGGGGCGGCTCTACCCGAACAGCGAGCTCGGGCACATGGAGCTCAACGGCATGGACGCGGAGAAGTTCGCCTCGGCGCACGTGAAAGCGGCGCTCGGGCTCGACTGGGAGGGCTGGATCGAGCGGGTGAACGTCTATCTCGAGCGCATGCACGCGCTGCTCTGGCCGGATCTGTTCATACTCGGCGGCGCGATCAGCGAGCGCTTCGCCGATTTCGCGCCCCTGCTGCGCTCGGAAGCCGAGATCCGGCCGGCGCAGTTCGCCGGTCAGGCGGGCGTCATCGGTGCGGCGCTCGCGGCCGCCGAGGCCGACGCCGGCGGATCATGAAGCCCCCGATCGGACATCCCGTCGGGACCGTCGCGTGAGCACGCAGGTCCGCGGCAAGCTTCCCGACGTCGGCACGACGATCTTCACCGTCATGTCGCATCGGGCGCGGGAGCTCGGCGCGCTCAATCTCGGCCAGGGGTTCCCCGACTACGACATCGACCCGCGGCTCGCGGAGCTCGTGGCCGAGGCGATGCGCGCCGGTCACAACCAGTACGCCCCGATGGAGGGCACCCTCGAGCTGCGCGAAGCCATCGCGCGCAAGGTTGGCGCGCGCTACGGCCCGACCGCCGACCCCGTTTCGCAGATCACGGTCACGCTCGGGGCGACCGAGGCCATCTATTCGGGGATTCAGGCGGTCGCGGGACCGGGCGACGAGGTCATCGCCTTCGATCCGGCGTACGATTCCTACGAGCCCGCGGTGCGCCTCGCGGGGGCGCGCTGCGTGCGACTGCCGCTGCAGCCGCCCGGGTTCCGCTACGACTGGGACCGGGTGCGCGCGGCCGTCAACGATCGCACCCGCCTGATCCTCTTCAACTCGCCGCACAATCCGACCTGCACCGTCGCCACCCGCGCGGACCTCGAGGCGCTCGCGGCGGTGACGCGCGATCGTGACATCGTCATCCTCTCGGACGAAGTCTACGAGCACGTCACTTTCGACGGGCGGCCGCACGCCTCGGTGCTTTCGCACGCCGAGCTGCGGGAGCGGAGCCTCGCGGTGTTCTCCTTCGGCAAGACTCTGCACGCCACCGGCCTGCGGGTCGGGTACTGCATCGCGCCCCCCGGGCTCACGAGCGAGCTGCGCAAGGTGCATCAGTTCAACACCTTCAGCATCGCGCATCCCTTCCAGCGCGCGATCGCCGCCTATCTCGCCGAGCGGCCGACGATCGGCGGGGAGCTGCCCGGGTTCTTCCAGGCGAAGAGGGACCGGCTGCGCACCGCGCTCGCGGGCAGCGGATTCGAGCTGCCGGCCGCCGAGGGCACGTTCTTTCAGCTGCTCGACTTCGGCGCGCTCGCGCCCCCCGGAGACCTCGCCTTCGCCGAGCGCGCGCTCACCGAGGCGCGCGTGGCCACCATTCCCCTCACGCCCTTCTATGCCGAGCCCCCTGCGCTCTCGGTCGTCAGGTTGTGCATCGCCAAGCGCGATGCCACGCTCGATGAAGGCGCGCGGCGACTCGGGGAGTTCGGGGGGCGGCTCGCGCGCGCGGGGTCGCGGGGATGAGAGTCACGCTCGTCCAGCAGCCGCTCCTCTGGCACGACCCGCAGGCCAACCGCGAGCGCTTCGCGCGGCTGCTGGCGGGACTCGCGGGATCGACCGACCTGGTCGTGCTGCCGGAGACGTTCACGACGGGCTTCAGCATGGAGGTCGAGCGCCTCGCGGAGCCGGCGGCCGGTGCGACGGCGGAATGGATGCGACAGCTCGCCCGCCGGCTCGATGCGGCGATCACGGGCAGCATCATCGCCGGGGAGGGCGGCCGCTACTTCAATCGGCTGCTGTGGGTCGAGCCGGACGGCACGCTCAGGAGCTACGACAAGCGCCATCTGTTTCGCATGGGACGCGAGCACGAGCACTTCAGCCCGGGAGGCGGGCCGTGGTGCACCGAATGGCGCGGGCTCAGGGTGTGCCCGCTCGTCTGCTACGACCTGCGCTTCCCGGTGTTCAGCCGCCGCCGTCCCGCGCTCGATTACGATCTGCTGCTGTACGTCGCCAACTGGCCCGCCGCGCGCGCGTACGCCTGGCGAGCGCTGCTCGTCGCGCGGGCGATCGAGAACCAGTCGTTCGTGGTCGGCGTGAATCGCATCGGCGCGGACGGCGCCGGGATCGAGCATGCGGGCGACAGCCGGGTCTGCGATTTCCTCGGGCAGCCGCTCGAGGACCTCGGCTCGGCGCCGGCCGTGACCACCGTGGCGCTCGAGCCGCAAGCGCTGCGCGCCTGGCGGGAGCGTTTCCCCGCGCATCTCGATGCGGACCGGTTTACGCTCATCCCATGAAGAAGCCCACTCAGGTCAATCATCCCCCGAAGGTCGAGCTGCCGGCCGACAACCACGCGGTCGTGCCGCCCATCTATCAGAGCGTCAAGTTCGAGTTCGACTCCGTCGAGGAGACCGAGCGGTATCTGCGCGGCGAGCGCAGCGGGTTCTTCTATACGCGCACCTCGAACCCCACGACGCGGCAGCTCGAGCTGCTCCTCGCCGAGCTGCAGGGGCGGGACGAGTGCCTCGTGACCGCCTCCGGAGTCGGCGCCGTGGCGCAGACGCTGCTCGCCCTCTGCAAGGAGAGGGATCACATCCTGTGCTTCGTCGAGACCTACAATCCGACCCGCTATCTCATCCGCAGGCTCCTCGGCCGCTTCGGCGTGACGCACACCCTGATCTCGATCGAGGATCTCGCGGGCGTGGAGCGCGCGCTGGCGGAGCGGCCGACGCGACTCGTGCTGTTCGAGAGCCCCACGAATCCGGTGAACAAGGTGGCCGACATCGCCGCCCTGACGCGGCTCGCCAGGGCGGCGGGCGCGCTCACGGTGATGGACAACACGTTCGCCGGACCGCATCAGCACGGGGAATACGAGGTCGACATCTTCGTCCACAGCCTCACCAAGTACGCCTCGGGAGCGGGCGACGTGCTCGGCGGCGCGGTGATCGGACGCGGTGAGCTCATCCGCTCTCTGCGGACGGACTTCGGCGCCCTCGGCGGCACGCTCGACCCGCATGCCGCCTTCCTCGTGCTGCGCGGCCTGAAGACGTACTTCGTGCGCTATCGCGCCCAGTCCGCGAGCGCTCAGCGCGTCGCGGAGCTGCTCGCCTCGCACCCGGCGGTCGCCCGCGTGCACTACCCCGGATTGCCCGATCACCCGCAGCACGCGCTGGCGCGCGCCCAGATGCGGGACTTCGGCGCCATCGTGACCTTCGATCTGAAGGGGGGGCGCGAGGCCGCGGGACGATTTGCCGATGCCCTGAAGCTGTTCGCGATCGCGGCGAGCCTCGGCTCCTCGGAGTCGCTCGTGATGCCGGCGCGGATGATGAGCAGCCGCGATCTCACGCCCGAGCAGCAGAAGAGCTCGGCGATCACCGAAGGGACGGTGCGCCTCTCGATCGGGCTCGAGGACATCGACGATCTGCTCGAGGACCTGACCCGGGCGCTCGCCGCGGCCGCCGCCTGATCAGCGCCGGAAGAGCCACGCCAGGATCGAGAGCACGAGACTCACGATCAGCAGGGTCGTGACGGGGAAGAAGAACTTGAAGTGCGGCCGGTCGATCACGATGTCGCCCGGCAGATGGAACAGCGGCAGCCGGCGCGCCCACGGCCAGAGAAGGCCGATGACGATGAGAACGGTGCCGAGGATGACGAGAAGGCGGCTCATGCGGCCGCAAGTGTAGCCCGGATCAGGCGCTGCTCGCGACCCGCACGCGATGCGGGTGATACGGCAGCACCTCGAGCACCTCGCCCTCGATGAGACGCTGCTGCACCTGGCGCCAGAATCGCGCGGTGAAGATCTCCCCGTGCACGCGCAGCAGCGCCGCCCGCTGGGCATCCTCGAAGGCGACGAAGCGGATGAAGGTCTCGGGAAACACGTCGTTCTCGCCGACGTAGAACCAGGCTTCCGCGCGCATCTCGTCTTCCGGGTGGGTCGGCTGGGGCAGGTCGCGGAAGCGGCAGTCCGTGACCAGACAGAGCTCGTCGTAGTCGTAGAAGATCACCCGGCCGTGGCGCGTCACGCCGAAATTCTTCAGCAGCAGGTCCCCCGGAAAGATGTTGGTGTAGGCGAGATCGCGAATGCACTGTCCGTAGTCGAGCACCGCCTGCTCGGCGGCCTGCGGGGCGGCCGACTTGAGATAGAGGTTGAGCGGGGGTATCCGCT
>JAKAZP010000176.1 GCA_021815905.1 Pseudomonadota bacterium
GAGTAGGGCGCCGCTCTTGATAAGGCGGCGGATTCGGCTATAGTTCGCAGCCTTGGTCTGTGCTCAACTTGTACTTACCCTTTGATTTAGCTCAGGATTTTCGTCACTAGATGTCGGAACGAGACAACGAGAGCTTCGATCTCGACGAGGAATTCTTGAGCGGGGCCACCGAGGACAGCACCGATTACGACCGGCTGCTCGACCGGGTGGACAAGCGTGTCCGTACCCAGGGCGGCAAGCGCGGCAAAGCCGCGTGGAGCCGGCTCGAAGAGGTGCTGGCGGACAAGAAGCTCGAGAAGGATCTGCGGGACTTCGACGAAGAGCTCTGAAACGCTTGCGGGAAGCGACGTCCCGGTCCTGCGCGGAGCGCATGAGCACCATTCGACCCGAGCGCAGCGGTGCCGCCGGGAATCCCGGCTCCGCCCACGGGGCCTGCTCGACCCAAGCGCCTCGGAATGACGGCCGCCCTCGCAGCAGCTTGCCAGGAAGATTCAAGTGATTCGCACCCCTTCCGAATGGATCGTGCTCAAGTTCGGAGGAACCAGCGTCTCGTCCCTCGCCAACTGGCGCAACATCGTCGAGGTCACCGCCGCCCGGCGCGCCGAGGGGGCGCGCGTCCTCATCGTGCACTCGGCGCTGAGCGGGATCACGGACCGACTCGAGAAATTGCTCGAGGCCGCCCGGGGCGAGGCGCACGAGGAGGAGCTCCGCCTGATCGAGCAGCGGCACCGCGGTCTCGCCGCCGAGCTCGGGATCGCGCTCGGGGACGCCTGTGAGCGTCAGCTCGCGGAGCTGCGCCAGATCGCCGAAGGCGTCGCGCTCATCGGCGAGGTGAGCGACCGGACGCGGGCTCGGGTCATGTCCGCCGGCGAGCTCATGGCGACGGACCTCGGCGCGCGCTTCCTCGCCGCGCAGGGGCTCGCGGTGCAATGGGCCGATGCGCGCTCGATGCTGCTCGCCGAGGAGCGCGCCAGCGCCTCCTTCAGGGCGAGTGTGCTGTCGGCGGTGTGCAACTTCGCCCCCGACGGTGGGCTCGAGGAGCGCCTCGGAGTCATGGCTCCGGTGGTCGTGACCCAGGGCTTCATCGCGAGCGACGGCGAGGGCAACACGGTGCTGCTCGGGCGGGGAGGCTCGGACACCTCGGCGGCCTATCTCGCCGCGAAGCTGCGCGCCCGGCGGCTGGAGATCTGGACCGACGTGCCGGGCATGTTCAGCGCCAATCCACGCTCGACGCCGACCGCCCGGCTGCTGCGCTCGCTGCACTACGACGAGGCGCAGGAGATCGCGACCAGCGGCGCGAAGGTGCTGCATCCGCGCTGCATCCTGCCGGCGCGCCAGTACCGCATCCCGTTGCACGTGTACGCGACACAGGCCCCGGAGCTCGAGGGGACGGTGCTGTCCGCCGAGGGGGGCGACGGCAACGCGCAGGTGAAGGCGGTGTGCACGAAGAAAGGCCTCACCCTCGTCTCGATGGAGAGCCCGGGGATGTGGCATCAGGTGGGCTTCCTCGCGGATGCCTTCCAGGTGTTCAAGAGCCACGGCATGTCGGTCGATCTGATCTCGACCTCCGAGACCAACGTGACCGTCTCGCTCGATCCCGCCGCGAACACCCTTGATGAGACCGAGCTCGGTGGCCTGGTGAGCGATCTGTCGCGGCTGTGCCGCGTGCAGGTGATCGGTCCGTGCGCCTCGGTCAGCCTCGTGGGACGGAACATCCGGGGCATCCTGCACCAGCTCGGCGGGGCGTTCGAGTGCTTCGAGGAGCAGAAGATCTACCTCGTGAGCCAGGCCGCCAACGATCTGAACTTCACCTTCGTCGTCGATGAGCGCCAGGGCGACCGCCTGGTCGAGCAGCTGCACGAGCTGCTGATCCGCCCGGTCCCGGGCGACCGGGTGCTGGGTCCCACCTGGGCGCAGCTGTTCGCGAAGCCCGCGGACACCACGGCGCGCGCCTCGCCCTGGTGGCGCGCGCGGCGCGAGCGGCTCCTCGCGGCGCTCGATGCGCGCGCGTGCGCGTTCGTCTACGACCTCGACACGGCGCGCGATGCCGCCCGGGCGCTCAAGGCCCTGGGGTCGGTGGCGCGCGTGCACTACTCGGTGAAGGCGAACCCGCATCCGCGACTGCTGCGCGCGCTGAGGGAAGAGGGCATCGAGCTCGAGTGCGTCTCGCGCGGAGAGCTCGAGCGGGTGCTGGATCTGTTTGCGGACCTCGACCCGCGGCGTGTGCTGTACACCCCGAATTTCGCCTCCCGCGAGGAGTACGCCTGGGCGCTCGAGCGCGGGGTGCAGGTGACGGTCGACAACCTCTACGCGCTCGCCGAATGGGGTCCGATGTTCCGGGGCCGCGAGCTGTTCGCGCGCATCGACACGGGCGTGGGGGCCGGCCACCATCAGCACGTGCGCACCGCCGGCGCGCACGCCAAGTTCGGCGTGCCGACCGCGGATCTCGAGCGCCTGAGAGCCGAGGCGGCGCGCTCGGGCGCGCGCATCGTCGGCCTGCAGGCGCACGTCGGCAGCGGAATTTTCGATGTGGCGACCTGGGAGCGCACCGCGCGGCAGCTGGCGGAGCTCGCCGGCCGCTTCGAGACGGTGCGGGTGGTCGATTTCGGCGGCGGACTCGGAGTGCCCGAGACCCCCGAGCAGCCGGGCGTGGACCTCGCGTGCCTCGACACGCTGCTCGCGGCGGTGCGGGCCGAGCACCGGGGGCTCGAGCTGTGGATGGAGCCGGGGCGCTATCTCGCGGCGCCGGCGGGGGTGCTGCTCGCGCGGGTGACTCAGTTGAAGAGCAAGGGCGAGGTGCGCTACGTCGGCGTCGCGACCGGCATGAACTCCCTGATCCGCCCGGCACTCTATGGAGCGTACCATGAGATCGTCAACCTCACGCGGCTCGATGAGCCCGCTACCGAGCTGGTGAACGTCGTGGGTCCGATCTGCGAGAGCGCCGACGTGCTCGGCCACGGCCGGCTCCTGCCCCCCACGCGCGAGGGCGACGTGCTCCTCATCGCCAACACCGGGGCCTACGGTCGCGCGATGAGCTCGCACTACAATCTGCGCGAGCCGGCCGAGGAGCTCGTCATCTGAATAAGCGCTCGATGCGGCGGTCCCCCTCGCCACGGGGCAAGTCCCCGCGCCGGCGCGTGCGCGGCGGAACGTGGCGGCTCGGCGCGCTCGCCGCCGCCGCCTTGCTGATCTGCGCCGGGTACGTCCTCTACCTCGATCGCCTGGTGGTCGACCGCTTCGAGCACCTGCGGTGGACCTTGCCCGCGCGCGTCTATGCCGCTCCTCTTCAGCTCTATGCCGGGCTCGATCTCGATCAGGGGCAGCTCGAGCACGAGCTCTCGAGGCTCTCGTATCGGCGGGTGAGCCGGCTCGTGCACCCCGGAAGCTATCGCGTCGAGGGTGAGCGGATCGAGGTCGCGCTGCGGCCCGCCGTGTTCGCCGACGGCTCGCGGCCGGCGAGCCGGCTCGAGGTCTCCTTCGGCGCCTCCGGGATCGCAGCGCTCGAGAACGGCTCGGGCGCGCAGGTTCCCGTGATCCGGCTCGATCCGCTGCTCATCGGCAGCATCTTTCCGAGCGATGGCGTCGATCGGATCGTGGTCGCGCCGAAGGAGGTTCCGCCGCTTCTGCCGGCGGCGCTGAAGGCAGTGGAGGATCGCACGTTCGACACCAACTACGGGATCGATCCCACGGCCATCCTGCGCGCCCTGTGGGTCGATCTGCGGTCGCGCCGCATCGAGGAGGGCGGCAGCACGCTCACTCAGCAGCTCGTCAAGAGTTACTTCCTCTCGAACCGGCGGACGCTCTGGCGCAAGCTCCGGGAGGCGATCATGGCCGTCGTGCTGGCGACGCACTTCGGCAAGAACGACGTCATGGACGCCTACATCAACGACATCTTCCTCGGACAGGACGGCGACCGCTCGATCCACGGCTTCGGGCTCGCGAGCGAGTTCTACTTCGGCAGGCCGCTCGGGGAGCTCGATCTGCCGCAGATCGCAACGCTGGTGGCCATCGTGCGCGGCCCGACGTACTACGATCCGCGCCGCCATCCCGAGCGTGTGCTCGCGCGGCGCAACCTCGTGCTGAAGATCCTCGCGCAGCAGCACGTCATCGGCCGCTCCGCCGCCTGGGCGGCCGAGCGTCAGCCCCTCGGAATCGCGCGCCATGCGACCGGGGCTTACTACCCGGCGTATCTCGACCTCGTCCGGCGCACGCTCCAGCGCGACTATCCGGAGAGTGAGCTCACCGAGAGCGGCCTGCGCATCTACACGAGCCTCGAGCCGCGGGTGCAGGGGCTCGCCGAGCGCTCGCTCGAGACCCAGCTCGAGCGGCTCGACCGCCGCCATCACCTGCGCCGCGAGAAGCTCGAGGGCGCCGTCGTGGTCACCTCGCCGCAAAGCGGCGACGTGCTCGCGATCGTCGGCGGCCGCGATGTCGATTTCGACGGCTTCAACCGCGCGCTCGATGCGCGCCGCTCGATCGGCTCGCTGGTGAAGCCCTTCATCTACCTGACGGCGCTCGAGACCGGGCGCTACAACGCGAGCAGCATCGTCGAGGACGAGCCGATCGCCGTGAAGCTCGCCAGCGGGCGCTATTGGCGTCCCGAGAACTACACTCGCGTCAGCCACGGTCCGGTGCCGCTGGTGCGCGCACTCGCCGACTCGCTGAATCAGGCGACCGTCGGACTCGGAATGGACATCGGGCTGGCGAGGATCACGCAGACGCTCATGCGCTTCGGGCTGACGCAGCGGCCGGATGAGGTGCCGGCGATGCTGCTCGGGGCGGAGGATCTCTCGCCGCTCGAGGTCGCGCAGCTCTACAACGGGCTCGCCAATGGAGGATTTCGCACGCCCCTGCGCGCGGTGCAGGCGGTGGTGAGCGCGGACGGGAAGGCGCTCAAGGCCTTTCCGGTCGAAGTGACGCCGGTCGCGCCTCCCGCCGATGTGTATCAGGTGGTCGACATGATGGAGAACGTGCTGACTCACGGCACCGGCGTGCCGGCGCTCGGCATTCTGCCGCCGGGACTGACGACCGCCGGCAAGACCGGGACCTCGCAACAGGATCGGGACAGCTGGTTCGCCGGATTCTCCGGCAGCGATCTCGCGGTGGTGTGGGTGGGGTACGATCACAACCAGCCGACGCACCTCACGGGCTCCGAGGGAGCGCTGCCGGTGTGGGCGCACCTGATGGCCTCGCTCGGCACGGTCCCGCTGCAGATGCCGCCGCCCCAAGGCGTGACGGAGACGTGGATCGACTTCAAGACCGGGCTCGGAGCCCCGCCGGGCTGTCCCGGTGCCGATCCGGTGCAGGTCGCCGTGCCGGTCGGCACCCAGGTGCCCCCGATGGCCGGGTGCGGCGGCCTCGGGCAGACGGTCGGAACGATGCTCGATCGGGCGGGGCGGTGGCTGCACCATCTCGTCCACTGAGATCGGGCGGCGGGAGAAACATCTTGCGGCGTGCGCAACCCATGAACGACGGTGACGCGAACTCCTTCCCGCTCGAGCGCTCGGGCCCGCGACTCCCGAGCCGGCTCATCCCCGGCGTGCTGGCGCTGGCGGGGCTCCTCTCGAGCTGCGCGATCCTCGCGCCCCCGCCGCCGCCCGCGGCGGGCCGGCCCGCACCGGCACCGGCCCGAGCATGGGGCCGCATTCGAACCTGGCGGAGCACCTGGTGCAATGCCTCAACGTGATTTGCGGCCGCTTCGTGCGCGAGGGTGAAAGGATCGGCAATCCGGGTGTCCTGATGCCGCGCTATCCGAGACCGTGTCAGGTCATCCCGGGCCGACGCTCCTACGACAAAG
>JAKAZP010000177.1 GCA_021815905.1 Pseudomonadota bacterium
GAACATCTGGGGCGTGAGCGCGCGCCAGAGCCCGGCCCGCTCGACCGTCTCCAGGACGTGGCCCGAGGCATCGGCCCTCTTGAGAGTATCGGCCGCGGGACAGGCGAGCAGTCCCCCGACCGCGTGCGAGGCGAGATGCCGGACCAGTCGCTCGAGATCGGCGTGGGCGAGACAGGGACGCGCCGCATCGTGCACGAGCACCCAGTCGCCCTCGGCCGCCCGGCCCTCGAGCGCGGCGAGACCCTTGCGAACGGAATGGCTGCGCTCGCGGCCCCCTTCGGCCACGATGACTTTCCCGGCGCCGGCGGGAGCTTTCCAGTAGGGGTCGTCGGCCGCGAGCACGACGACACAGGCCTCGCACCGGCGGTCCCCGAGAAAGGGCGCCAGCGCCCACTCGATGACCGCCCGGCCGCGCAGCGGCGCGTATTGCTTCGGCAGCGCGCCACCGAACCGGCGTCCGATGCCGGCGGCGGGCATCACGAGGAAGTAGTTCATTCGCCTTTGGGCTTGTTCGGACGCCGCTTGCGCTGCCGCCGGTGTTTGGCCGGACGGGCCGCCGCGGGCGCGGCGCTCGCCGGAGCGGGCTCGACCACCTGATAGAAGGTCTCGTTCGCTCCGATCATGCCGAGCTGGCTGCGGGCGCGCTCCTCGATGGCGGCCGTGCCGGTCTTCAGGTCCGCGACCTCGGCCGCGAGCCGGCTGTTGCGCTCGGCGAGCCGGTCATTTTCCGCGCGCTGCGCGGCGACCGCCCGCTCGAGATGCTCGACTCCGCGCACGCCGTCGTTGGCGAACCAGATCCGGCATTGCAGCAGGACCAGGACGAGCAGGAGCGCCGCGCCGAGGAGTTTCACGTCATGCGCTTCAGGGGCGTCAGATCTTCACCGGGAAGGCGTCCCGGCCCGCGTAGCGGACCTTGCCGAGCTCCGCCTCGATGCGCAGCAGCTGGTTGTACTTGGCGATACGGTCGGAGCGCGACAGCGAGCCGGTCTTGATCTGCGTGGCGGCCGTGGCGACCGCGAGATCCGCGATGGTGCAGTCCTCGGTCTCCCCCGAGCGATGGGACACGACCGCCGCGTAGTGCGCGCGGTCGGCGAGGTCGATGGCGGCGAGCGTTTCCGTGAGCGTCCCGATCTGGTTCGGCTTGATGAGGATGGCGTTCGCCACGTGCCTGCGGATGCCCTCCTCGAGGATCCGCGTGTTGGTCACGAAGATGTCGTCGCCGACCAGCTGGTACTTCTCCCCGAGGCTGCGCGTGTGCAGCTCCCAGCCGTCCCAGTCGCCTTCGGCCATGCCGTCCTCGATGCTGACGATCGGATAGCGCGCGGCGAGATCGGCGAGATAGCGGGAGAATTCGGCGCTCGAGAAGCGGCGCTTGTCGGCCTTCAGCTCGTAGCTGCCGTCGTGAAAGAACTCGGAGCTCGCCGCATCGAGGCCGAGACAGATGTCGCGCCCGGGACGGTAGCCGGCCTTCTCGATCGCCTCGATGATGATGCCGAGCGCCTCCTCGTTCGAGCCGAGGCTCGGGGCGAACCCCCCCTCGTCGCCCACGGTGGTCGAGAGGCCGCGCCCGTTGAGGATCCTCTTCAGGTGATGGAACACCTCGGCCCCGTAGCGCAGCGCCTCGCGAAAGCTCGGGGCGCCCACCGGCAGGATCATGAACTCCTGGATGTCGAGGCTGTTGTTGGCGTGCGCGCCGCCGTTGATGATGTTCATCATCGGCACGGGCATCACGGGCTCGCGGCCCGGGGCGAGGGTCTTGCCGAGATGGCGGTAGAGCGGCAGCCGCGCGTCGCGGGCCGCCGCGTGCGCGGCGGCGAGGGACACCGAGAGAATGGCATTGGCGCCGAGGCGGCCCTTGTTGTCGGTCCCGTCGAGCTCGATCAGCTTGCGATCGAGGTCTCCTTGAGCGCGCACATCGCTCCCGAGCAGCGCCTGCCTGATCACCGTGTTGACGTGCTCGACCGCCCGCAGCACGCCCTTGCCGAGATAGCGCCGGCCGTCCCCGTCGCGCAGCTCGACCGCCTCGCGCGTGCCGGTCGATGCGCCGGAGGGTACCGCGGCGCGCCCCATCGCCCCGGAGTCGAGCAGCACGTCCGCCTCGACGGTGGGGTTGCCGCGCGAGTCGAGAATCTCGCGGCCACGGATCTCGGCGATTCGGGTCATGGGGTGTCTCCTTTCATGCGCCGCGCGCACGGCTGAGGGAGCCCGCGGGCCGCGAGCTCCGTTCCAGGATGGCGGCGCGGATACGCGCCGACGCCGGGCTCCCGGCCCTCACAGGAGCGTCTCCTCGAGCGGCCGCGCCTTCACCGCGGCATCGAGCTCCTTGAGCGTCGCGAGCAGCGGCTCCATGCGATCGAGTGGCCACGCGTTCGGTCCGTCCGAAAGCGCGCGCGCGGGCTCGGGGTGCGTCTCCATGAAGATGCCCGAGACGCCCGCGGCCACCGCCGCGCGCGCGAGCAGCGGAATGAACTCGCGCTGCCCGCCGGAGGCCGCGCCGAGGCCTCCCGGAAGCTGCACCGAGTGGGTGGCATCGAACACCACCGGACACCCGGTCGAGCGCATCACGGCGAGCGAGCGCATGTCCGAGACCAGATTGTTGTAGCCGAAGCTGAAGCCGCGCTCGCACACGAGGATCGCGTCATTGCCGGTCGAGCGGGCCTTCTCCACGACGTTGCCCATCTCCCAGGGCGAGAGGAACTGCCCCTTCTTGATGTTCACGGGCTTGCCCCGGGAGGCCACACCGAGGATGAAGTTGGTCTGCCGGCAGAGGAACGCGGGCGTCTGCAGCACATCGACCACCGCCGCCACCTCATCGAGCGGGGTGTCCTCGTGCACGTCGGTGAGGACGGGAACGCCGATCGTCCGCCGCACGTCCTCGAGGATCCGCAGTCCCTGCTCCATGCCCGGCCCGCGGAAGCTCGCCCGCGAGGAGCGGTTCGCCTTGTCGAAGGAAGCCTTGAAGACGAACGGCACGCCCAAGCGCGAGGTGATCGCCTTGAGCCGTCCGGCGACCTCCTGCGTGAGCGCGGCGCTCTCGATGACGCAGGTCCCCGCGATCAGAAGGAACGGGTGCTCGATGCCGATTTCCGCGCCGGCGAGCTTCATGCCCCTCAAGCCCCGGCGGCTTGCGGCAGGAGCGAGGCGCGGTGCGAGCGCGCGGCGCGGATGAAACCCGCGAACAGCGGATGCCCGTCGCGCGGCGTGGAGGTGAATTCCGGATGGAACTGCGTCGCGAGGAACCACGGGTGATCCGGAACCTCCACGAGCTCCACCAGTCCATCGCGCGAGAACCCGGAGAAGCGCATGCCGGCGTGAGTGTAGCGGTCGAGATAGTTGTTGTTGAACTCGTAGCGATGCCGGTGGCGCTCGACAATGACGTCCCGGCCGTAGAGCTCGCGCGCGCGCGTCCCGGCGCCGAGCATCACTTCCTGGGCGCCGAGGCGCATGGTGGCGCCCTTGGCGGAGGTCTCGTCGCGCGTCTGCACGCCGCGGGTCTGATCCCGCCACTCGCTGATGAGCGCGATCACGGGGTTGCCGGTGGCGCGATTGAATTCGGTGCTGTTGGCCCCTTCGAGCCCGAGCACGTGCCGGCCGTACTCGACGATCGCCACCTGCATCCCGAGGCAGATGCCGAGGTAGGGGACGGCGTGCTCGCGCGCATACCGGACCGCGAGGATCTTGCCTTCGATGCCGCGCTCGCCGAATCCGCCCGGCACCAGCACCGCGTTCATTCCCTCGAGCGCGTGCGTGCCGTGCTGCTCGACCTCGGTGGATTCGATGTAGTGGATGTTGACGCGCGTGCGCGACTTCAGTCCGCCGTGCATCAACGCCTCGTGCAGCGAGAGGTACGAGTCGCGCATCTGGACGTACTTGCCCACCATGGCGATGTCGACCTGCCCGTCCGGGTTCGCCTTGGCGCTGACGACCTGCCGCCATTCGGCGAGATCCGTCCCGGGCACCTCGAGCCTCAGCTTGTCGACCACGATGTCGTCGAGCCCCTGCTCGTGCAGCAGGATCGGGATCTGATAGATGTCCTCGGCGTCCACCGCGGAGATCACCGCGCGCTCCTCCACGTTGGTGAACAGCGCGATCTTGCGCCGCTGCTCCTCGGGCAGGGGGTGCCGGCAGCGGCACAGCAGCACGTCCGGCTGGATGCCGATGCCGCGCAGCTCCTTCACCGAGTGCTGCGTCGGCTTGGTCTTGATCTCCCCGCCACCGACCACCGGCACGAGCGTGAGGTGCATGAAGACGCAGTTGCTGCGTCCGAGCTCGACGCCGAGCTGGCGGATCGCCTCGAGGAAGGGAAGCGACTCGATGTCGCCGACCGTGCCGCCGATCTCGACCATGCAGACGTCGGCGCCGTCGGCGCCGAGCTTGATGCTGCGCTTGATCTCGTCGGTGATGTGCGGGATCACCTGCACCGTCGCGCCGAGGTAGTCGCCGCGGCGCTCCTTGGCGATCACGCGCTCATAGATGCGGCCGGTGGTGAAGTTGCTGTGGCGGCCGGTGGTCGTGCGCACGAAGCGCTCGTAGTGCCCGAGATCGAGGTCGGTCTCGGTGCCGTCCTGGGTGACGAACACCTCGCCGTGCTGAAACGGGCTCATCGTGCCCGGATCGACGTTGATGTACGGGTCGAGCTTGACCATCGAGACCTTGAGGCCGCGCGCCTCGAGGATGGCTCCGAGGGAGGCGGCGGCGATGCCCTTGCCCAACGAGGACACGACGCCGCCGGTCACGAATACGAATCGCGTCATAAATGGAGGTTCGAAGATTTCCCGTCGTGAGAACCGCTGCCCGCAAGAGCCGCTCGATGAGCATTGACGACGGGCCGGCAGAATAGCACATCAGCGGCGCGCGTGGGGTGACCTGAGCCACTTCAGTCGCGCGCGGCGCCGCGCGGAGGGACCCGCGCGCACCGCCGCATCGACCCACAGGTCACCGGCTGCGATCAGCTGCCCCGCGGCATGGACCAACGGCAGCCGCACCCGCTCCGCGATCGGAACTTGAGCTTCCTGCAGTAAGCTCTTGAGCGCGCGGCGCGGAGCCCCGGGACGGACGCGCAGCCGCTCGCCGCCGCGGCGCCAGGTGACCTCGAGCTCCTCCGGCAGCGCATCGAGATCGATGGGGCCGTGAACATCCGTCTTGAGCTCGAGCGCGCCCACGTCCTGCGGCAGCTCGCAGCGGGGCGCGCCGCGCCAGCGCCACGGGATCGCCCCGCCCGGGCGGGGCGAATCCAACGCGCGTGCCGCATCGCCCATCGACAGCAGATCCGCGTGGCGCTCGATGAACCACTCGCCCCAGTCGAGGCGCGGGTGCGCATCGCGCCGCGCCTCGATCACCGGTCCCGCGAGCTCATCCATTCGGCGCGTGTCGGGCAGCGTGCGCCCGGACCGCGCGATCCAGAACCGCAGCGCATTGCGCCGCCGCTCGCCCGAGAGCGCGCGCAGCGATTTCACCGAGAGCGCGGCCCCGTCGCTCGCGCGCTCGACGTCGGCGCGTGCCAGGGACTCGAGCAGGCCCTGGGCCTGCGCGGCGTGCCGCGCCGTGCGCGCCACGGCGGCGGCCGCCCCGGGCCAGCGCTCGCATACCGCGGGCAGCACGCGCCGCCTGAGAAAATTGCGGTCGAAGCGCTCGTCCGCATTGCTGTCGTCCTCGACCCACGGCAGGCCCCGTGCGCGCACCCACGCCTCGAGCTCGGCGCGCGCGCAAGGCAGAAGCGGCCGCGCGAGCCAGCCGGCGCCCAGGCGGGAGCGCGCGGGCATGGCCGCGAGG
>JAKAZP010000178.1 GCA_021815905.1 Pseudomonadota bacterium
GGCTCGCTCATGGCTCTGACCGCGTGTCTCGGAATCCGACGACCGGCCGGCTCATGAATTCACCGGCCGCCCTGCGCGCGACGCCCGATGCGCGGCAAGGACTGCGGGTATCTGCGTGAGCCGCGTGACGAATCGGACCCCCTGCGGGGGGCGCCGCGCCCGAGTCCACAGCTTGCCGCCCGCCCACAGGTCCACTTCCGCCGGCAGGCGCTGCCGCAGGTCTTCCAACATGTCGTGCGCGGCCTTCAGCCTGAGCGCTTCACTGAAGGACAGCCCGACCACATCGATGCCATGCCTGCGGGCCGACTCGGCGATATCCCAGGCGGGCGTCTGCACGCCCAGAGAGAGGCAGCGGGCACCTTCGGCGAGCAGGCAGACCTGCGCCATGAGCAGGCCGAGCTGATGCTCCTCGCCGGGCAGAGTCGTGAGCATCACGCTCGGCGCCCGGTCTCGCGGAACGATCGCGCCCGTTCCCGCGCGCAGCAAGTGCTGCATCTGCTCCGTATAGACATGCTCCTGACCGACGGCAATCTCTCCGCGCGACCAGGCTTCCCCGACGAGCTCGTTCAAGGGCGCCGCGAGCTCGATGACGAAGCGCTGCAGTCCCAACCGCAACAGCACCCGCGAGAGGTGCGCCCGCAGACCCGGCTCGTCACAGGCTTTCAGCCGCTCGATCGCCTCGCGCATCATCGGAGCGAGCGCTCCGCCCGGGACCTCGCTCGCGCCCGCCTCCGGCACCGGCTCACTCGCCTGGAAGCGCTCGATGAGCGTGGGGAGCGGAAGCTTCATGACCTGTCCGGGCCGCATTCCCCGGTCGAGGAGCCGGCTGATCACGCGCAATTTCTCGATCTGCTCGGGTGGATACACGCGCTCGCCGCGGCGGTCCCGCTGCGGGTCCGGGAACCCGTAGCGCCGCTCCCACACCCGCAAGGTGTCCTTCGAGAGGCCCGTCTCCCGCTCGACCGTTGCGATCGACGCCGGGGGTGCCCGGGACGCCGGATTGTGCGACCTGGACATATTGCGCACCGCATTCATGTATCAGGGGATTCTAGGGCATGGCCTGCATCTTTGTCCAAGACAAACAAAATGCCGGTTACGACCCGACGGAGAGCATCGAGCCTGGCGATGCGTTACGCCCCGCTACAGGTGCGCCAGCACCCAGCCCCAGAACGCGATGACCGCCGCGATCCCCGGCATCGCCACGCCGAACGCCAGGATCGCGACCGCCTTCTGCCGGTGCGCGATCCGGCGATCGCGCTCGCTACTGAAACCGAGGAAGGAGACCGGCTCCTGCAGATAGCGCCTGTATCTGCCCGCCAGGATCCGCCGCCCGATCAGGTAGCAGACGATGGTGAGGCCCCCGCCCAGGAAGTACAGGAACGGCAGTGAATCCGAGACCTCATGGGCGCCGTTCATCCAGTGCAGGCTGAGAATGATGGCGAACGTGGCGAGGCCGCCGACCGGCAGGAGAACGATGAAGAACAACAGCTCGAACAGCGCCTCATTGTGCTCGGCGCCACGATTGTTGTATCGCCGCTCGCGACGCGCAATGGCAAGCCGGCGCAGGAAGTACTTCGTCAGAAAATCGGGATGTTCCATGGCTGCTTCGTGCAAACTGCGATTTGGCCGCATTCAACCGGCGGTGAGCGTCGGCGGCATCGGAGCGGCCGGACACCCGCGGAAGCGCTGGCAGTGAATCGGAACGGGATGGCTCTCGATCCCTTCATCGAAAGGGTAGCATGTCCCGGTTCCTGAAAGTCCGACGCGATCGGAAGGCTCGCGAGCGAAAACCCGGGCCGCCGGAGCCTGGACACGGCCGTGACGATGACGGCTCCCGCGCATGCGCCGGAGCCGGGCCGAGCAGGGCAAAATGCCAACCCAGAGCGATGGAGGCGGAACCGTGAAGATCCTGTGTGCGGCGGCCATGGTGCCGGTGTTGGCAATGGGCACGGCGCATGCCGCGAATTTGACCGGACGCCGGGCTTGGTCATCGGACTCTGCCGCCAAAACCATCACGGCCCTGGAAGAGGCCTGGGCCCACGCCGCCTGCTCATCCGTGCCGCCGGCTCTCAAGGCCGCTTTCGCCGAAGACTTCCAGGGCACGGCGCCGAACGGCCTGCGCTACGGCAAACCCGAGCACTGGGGAGGACGGGGCACCGGCCTGGATTGCAGGCTCGAGAAGATCGAAGTCAGGCTGTTTGGCGCTTCGATCGCCGTCGCCTACGGCAACGAGAGCAGCATCAGCCGACGCAAGGACGGCAAGGAACTCAAACACTGTCTGGTATGGACCGATACCTGGCTGAAGCGGCATGGAAAGTGGCAGATTGTCGCCGCACAGGATACCCGCATCACCTGCCGCTAGAGGCCGCACGGTCACCGTCCGCGACCGGACCGATCCGCAACGCCGAGAGCACGTCGTCCCGCCTACGGCCCGATCGGCAGACGTCTCTCCAGCACCCGCGCGAGAATGCTGGCACCCACGGGCAATACGTCGTCGTTCAGCCGGAACCCCGGATTGTGGATCTGCACGCCCGCTCCGTGCCCGAGTCTGCAGTACGCTCCCGGAACCACCCGCAGCATATCCGCGAAATCCTCGCTCCCCGTCACGAGCTCGTCGGTCAAAGAAGCATTGCCGGTGCCGACGATGTCGGCTGCGGCAGCCACGTAGGCTCGTGACAGATCGGGGTCGTTCATCAGCACGCCGAACATCGGCCGCAGATCCACGGCGATGCGTACCCCGTAGCTCTCCGCCATCCCGGCGCAGATCTTCGTCACGCGGTCGTGAATCAGATCGCGCGCTCCGTCGCTGAAATAGCGAATGGTGCCGGACAGGACCGCCTTGTCCGGCACGACATTGTATGCGGTTCCGCAATGCACCTGGGTCACCGACAGCACGGCCGGATCGGTCGGCTTCACGTTCCGGCTGATGATGGTCTGTAGATTCTGGACGAGCGCTGCGGAGATCACGACAGGATCCCTGGTGTCGTTCGGCCGCCCGGCATGGCCCCCGACGCCGAGCACCGTGATGTCGAAGAAAGTCGCCCCCGCCATGGCCGCACCCGGCTTGACCGTGAGCGTATTGAGGGGCGCCATCGGATCGTTGTGCATCGAATAGATTTCGTCGCACGGAAACTTCTCGAACAGGCCCTCGGCCAGCATCGCGCGCGCGCCACCCAGTCCTTCTTCGGCGGGCTGAAAGATCAGCAGAGCCCGGCCGGCGAATCGACGCGTCTCGGCGAGGTAGCGGGCGGCGCCGAGGAGCATCGTCGTGTGGCCATCGTGGCCGCAACCGTGGAACTTGCCCTTCGTCCCGGATGCATAGGGCAGATTCGTCTGCTCATCCATCGGCAATGCATCCAAGTCCGCACGCAGGCCCACCGTTCGCTTGCCTTCCTTGCGACCCTCGATCACCGCGACCACTCCAGTCCTGGCGAAACCCGAATGGATTTCGTCGACGCCCCAAGTCCTCAGAAGATCGATCACGATCCGGGAGGTCCGGACCTCCTCGAACCCTATCTCCGGATTCCGGTGGAAGTCATGGCGCAGGGCGGTCAATTCATCCGAGTAACGGGCAATCTCAGGCAACACGGGCATTCCCACTCCTCCTCGAAGAGCGACGCGTCGAACGCGCCTCGCGGATGGCGCTGGCGGCAACACCATCCCAAGCGCCCAAGCGTTTCAGAAGAATATACGATCCTCCGCAAAGCCGCTCATTCCAGCCGGTCGCGGGTCGCAATGAGGCAAGCCGGCGATCTTACTGTGTCCCTGGATCCGCTGATCCGGTCGCTTCTCGCACGGGGGCGGCTTCGAGTCGCGATCTCGGCCGGATCCTCCGTCGCAGCCGAACAACTGACCGCTTTGCGCCGACCTGCGACGATTCAGACGGAGCCCCAACCGCGCACGTCGGCCACGAGTAGCCGGCAGTGCTTGCGAATCAATCCATGATCTTTGATCGGCGCCGCGGCGCCGGTCGTTTTCGCGCGATCGGCTCCTCAACCGCCCCGACTTTTTCCGACTCCGAGCGCCGCCATGGCCCCGAGAACGATCAGGCCGGAGCCGAGCAGCAGGAACGCCGGCGGTTCGGGGACGGATGAGACGGACGCGAGCACGTCGACATTGAAGTCGACCGTATTCGACAGCACGGTGTTTCCCATGGAATCCATGCCTACGAGGGTGAACGTTCCCGTATACAGGTTGGGCGCCGCACCCGATGGCACATCCACATTGAACAATAGTTGATTATCGACGCTGTCACAGGAATTGAGCGAGACGGGCCAGGCGAAGAAGAACGAGCTGTCATCGATCGACAGCGGACTGCTCACGTTGCTCGAATCGCCGAGCAGAGAATCGGCACCCGTGTTCGCGCAGGGCGCCGTCAGAGTCGCGCTGAATGGCACGATCTGGCCGGCAAGCGCCGATTGCCCGGGCGAGGTCAGGCTGAGCGTCAGCACGTCGGCATTCGCCCTGGGCGCCGCGCATATCAATGCCGCAGCCATTACCGGCAGCGGATAAAGCCATGGTTTGCGCATGTCGAACTTACCTCCTGGATTGGATGCTTTTCTTCTTTGCTAGGGCAGGCTCACGCGCCGGCCCGATGAGAACGTGCCACCGGAATAGGTTCCGCCTAACCGCAGGATTGTGAGCGCTCCAGGAGCGCCGGCGCTTGAAGGAAACCTCACCACGGCGGTGGCCGAGCCGCCGCCGGCAGCGATGGTACCCAGGGACTGCGGCAGGGGCGAGCCCGTGGCCGATCCGAGAGTCGCCGTGGTCAGACTCGCACCGACAGCCGGACTTCCTCCGCTGTTGGTGACCGTGATGCTGGCTGCGTAGCCACCGGAGACGATGGCGAGCGAGGAGGTCACCACCAGTGCCACGGGGCTTGGCGCCGCGCTGATCGTCTCCGTCCCGCTGGCGCTTCCGGAGTAGCCGGGGGCGGCCAGGGTCGCGACCACCGCGTAGCTGCCCACCGCGGTCGGGGGGGTGGTGCCGTAGTTGTACGTGACATCGACCGGGAGACCCGCCGGGTCGGTCGTGACGGTGACCGGCTCCGGATAGCCGCTATAGGTCTGGTTCAGGTTCGAAAGTGTGACGCTGGCCGTCGGCACGGCGTCGACGTTGATGCCGACTGTCTCGGCGGTGAGTTGTGCCGGGGTGGCGGAGTCCCGTACCGACAGGGTGAATTCCACGCTCCCGGCTTCGGTCGGTGTGCCGCTGATCGTGCCGGCGCTCGAGAGGCTGAGCCCAGGGGGCAGGGAGCCGAACGCCAGCGCCCAGGAGTAGGGGCCGGTTCCGCCGCTCGCCTCCAACGGAGCGTCGTAGGAGGCTCCGACAGTCGCATTCGGCAAGGAAGCAGTTGCGGAAAGCGGTGAGGCAAGCGGCGAGCCGTCGACATCGGGGTTGGTCGCGGATCCCGGCGCGCCGGCCGGCCCACTCATTCCGGCCGATCCAGTACCTCCAGGGTTCCCAAGGCCTCCGTCAGCGCCGGTAAGCCCGTTGGCATAACCGGCTGAGGTGTCGCCGGTGCCCCCCGCTCCGCCGCCGCCGAAGTAACCGCCTGCCCCGCCAGCGCCACCGGCCCCGCCGCCGATGCTCAGATGGCCCCCGCCCGCGGTCACTTGGCCGCCGGAGAGCACATCATTCGACATCACGAGGCCCGAGGTCGCATCGATGATGCCCCCATCGGCATTACCGCCGGCGCCCCCGGCCCCCGCATTGAAGCCGCTGCCGCCGCTCCCGCCCGCTCCGCCGCCGCCGCCGGCACCC
>JAKAZP010000179.1 GCA_021815905.1 Pseudomonadota bacterium
GCGCGAGCTCAAACTGACCGGCAACCTCCGCATCTCGGTCTTCCCCTGGCTCGCCGTCGAGCTCGGCCCGGCGAGCCTCGGTAATCCCCCGGGGTTCCCGTCGGCGCAGCCATTCGCTTCATTGCAGCGCGCATTGCTGCGCGTGCGGCTGCTGCCGCTGCTGCGCGGGCAACTCGATGTCGGGCGCATCGAGATCGACGGCCTCGATCTGCGGCTGCTGAAGAACGCCGCGGGAGCCGGCAACTGGCAGAGCGCCGCGCCCGCGGGCGGCGCGACGCAGGCGTCGAGCGGCGCCGGGGCGAGCCTGCGGACGATCGCCGGCATCACCGTCAAGGGAAGTCGCGTGAGCTACCAGGACGTGGTGGCCAATGGCGTCAACGTCGACATCGGCCGCGTGGCGCGCGGCGTCCCGGTTCCCGTCAGCTGGAGCCTCGCGCTCAGCACGGCGCCCGGAGCGAGGCCGATCGCGGTCTCCGGCAAGGCCACCCTCGAGTACGGGCGCAACTCGGCGCGGCTTTCGGATCTGACGGCGCGCATCGATCAGTCGACGCTGCGGGGGGAGGCGGCGGTCACGAACCTGGCGTCGGGGGCGATGACATTCGACTTGTCGGTGGACCGGCTCGACCTCGACCGGTATCTCGCCTCGCTCTCCTCGACCGCGGGGTCCCGTCCGGCGCCGGCGCCGCCCGCAAGCGCCGCCGCACCGTCGACCGAGCTGCCGACCGGCGCCCTGAAAACGCTCGAGCTCGCCGGCAAGCTGCGGGTCGGCAACGCCATCGTCCACGGCATCAAGCTGTCGCAGATCGGTGTGGGACTCGCGGCGAGCCACGGACTCCTGCGCATCGCCCCGCTCGCCGCGAAGCTCTACGGCGGCGATGCCGCGGGCACCCTGACGCTCGATGCCCGGGGTGCCGTTCCCGTGCTGCAGATCGATGAGAATCTCTCAGGGGTGGATGTGCAGCCGCTGGCCGCGGACTTCGCCCGATTCAACCGCGTCTCCGGGCGGGGCGACATCAGCCTGAATGTGACGGCCCGCGGGCGCACGAGCGCGGCGATGCTGGCATCGCTCGACGGCCGGGCGGCGGCGAACCTGGCGCACGGGGCGATCCAGGGGATCGATCTGTGGGGAGCCGTCAACACCGTGGTCACGCTGGTGGCGCGACACACGCTCGCCGGAGGCCTCGGCGGAGGCCTCGGCGGAGGGAGCACCCGGTTCGACGCCTTCAAGGCCTCGGCCGTCTTCACCCACGGCATCGCTTCGACCCAGGATCTGGACATCGCCTCCGGCGACTTGCGCGTGACCGGCCAGGGTACGACCAATCTCGTCACCGGGGCGGTCGACTATCATCTGCTCGCAACCCTCCTCAAGGGTTCAGCCGCGCAGCCCGGAAAAGGCGCCACGCTCGCGAGCGTCCCGCTGCTCGTCAGCGGGACGCTGACGAGTCCCACCGTGCGGCCCGACCAGCAGGCGCTCGCGCGCTCGCTCGCGCAGCGGGAGCTGAAGAAGCACAAGGGCGCCATCGAGAAGAAGCTCGGCGGACTGCTCAAGGGTTTGATCCACTGACGCGCGCCGCGGGACAGCGGCGCGGGCCACGCGTTCCTCCTCGGGGCTACGCGCGATCGGTCGCGGAGGCCGCCCGGGCCGCGTGCAGATCCGTCAGCCCGGCGCCGGATTGCCGGCGGACGGAGCGGGAAGCGTGCACGCCGGTCAGGGCCGGCGCCGAGCCGGCGAGCATCGCCGGTGCGCCGATGAGCGCCATGCCCATCAGGGTGATGGTGAGGGAAAGAGCGGCGGCGGTGAGCTTCTGGGCGGGTTTCATGATGCGTTCTCCTCTGTGATGCCTGAAGAACACGGCCGAGCGGGATAAGTTGCAGTACCCACGGCGAGGAGGAGCGGCCACACCCGCGCGCCGCCTCGATTCCGTCCACCTGCCGGGATCGAGCGCCGGGCGCCGGGTCCGCCGCCTTGCGCAAGCTGTGCGCCCGAGTCGATACTCCGGGGAAATGCCCCGGCCACTCGGTCATCGTGCGACCGTCCGTTGATCGCACGCGCCAGCGTGCCAGAGGCTGCAGATTCCAAAGAGGAGCTCGAATGATGAAAGTCGAAGGCCATGCCCGGCGCGTCGTCCGCCGCCACTCCACGCTCGCGCCGCTTGCGACGGCGCTCGCGGCGATCGCCGTGACGGTGCTGGCGCACGCCGCGACTTCGCACCGATTCCTCGACGGCAAGCTCACCTGGCGCAGCATCGGGCCCTACATCGGCGGGCGGGTGGTCGCCGTTGCCGGAGTTCCGAGCGAGCGCAATCTCTTCTATATGGGCGCCGTCGACGGCGGTGTCTGGAAGAGCACCGATTACGGGGTGACCTGGCAGAACCTGACCGATCGCAAGTGGCCGTCGGCGAGCGACAGCGTCGGCGCCATCGCGGTCGCGCCCTCGGATCCCAAGGTGCTGTACGTCGGCACCGGCGAAACCGACATCCGCAACGACATGATCACCGGCGACGGGATCTTCAAGTCCGTCGACGGCGGCAAGACCTGGAAGTACGCCGGACTGCGCGCGACGCGCACGATCAGCACGATCGTGGTCGATCCGCATGACCCGGACATCGTGTACGCCGCCTCGATGGGGCACGTGTTCAAGCCCGATTCCCATCGCGGCGTCTTCAAGTCGACCGACGGCGGCAAGACCTGGCACAAGGTGCTGTTCGTCGACGATCGCACGGGCGCCATCGGCCTGGTGATGGATCCGAAGGATCCGAGCGTCCTCTACGCGGCCATGTGGCAGGCGCAGCGCACGCCCTGGTCGCTCATCGACGGCGGTCCCGGCAGCGGCATATACAAGAGCACCGATGGCGGCGCGCACTGGTCCAACATCACGCGCAATCCCGGCCTGCCCCACGGGGTCCTCGGCCGCATCGGCGTGGCCGTCGCGGCGAGCCGGCCGAACATCGTGTTCGCGATGGTGCAGGCGAAGAGCGGCGGCGTCTTCCGCTCCGACGACGGCGGCGCCACCTGGCGGCGCGTCAATCGCAACTGGAGCCTCCGTCAGCGCGGCTTCTACTACATGAGCATCTACGTCGACCCGACGAACCCGAAGACCGTCTACGTCCCCAACGTCGATGCGCTCTGGGTGTCGCACGACGGCGGCAAGAGCTTCTCCGAGCTGCACACCCGGCACGGCGACAATCACATCGTCTGGATCAATCCCAACGACCCGAAGGTCCTGCTCGAAGGCAACGACGGCGGCGCGACCGTTTCGACCAATGGCGGCAAGACCTGGAGCACGGAGCACAATCAGCCGACCGGCCAGTTCTACCACGTTGCGATCGACCGGCAGTTCCCGTTCGACGTCTACGGCGCGCAACAGGACGAGGGCTCGTTCGAGGGTCCGAGCGCGCTGCCCGGCGGGGCGATTCCGACCGCCGCGTGGCACAGCGTCGCACTCGGGGAGAGCACGTTCGTCGTGCCCGATCCCCGCAATCCCGACGTCACGTACGGGAGCGACTACTACACGCTGATGCAGCGCTACAACCGCGTCACGGGCGCGCGCAAGGACGTGAGCCCGTACCCGATCTATCTCGACGGCGTGTCCTCGGCGGAGATGAAGTACCGCTTCGGATGGACGCATCCGATCTTCTTCTCGCCCGACGATCCGAACGAGCTCATGCTCGCCTCGCAATACGTGATGACCAGTCACGACGGAGGGCGCACGTGGCAGGTGATCAGCCCGGATCTGACGCGCAACGACCCGGCGACCGAGAAGCCGAGCGGCGGACCGGTCGACCTCGACCAGACGGGGGCGGAGGTGTTCCCGGACATCTCGGCGCTGGCGGTCTCGACGGTCGATTCGAACATCATCTGGGCGGGCTCGCAGGACGGTCTCGTGCACGTGACGACCGATGCCGGCCATCACTGGCGGCAGGTCACTCCGCCACAGCTGACCCAATGGGCCGAGATCACCTCCATCGAGCCTTCGCACGTCGCCGCGGGCACGGCCTATCTGACCGCCTCGCGGTACATGTGGGACGACGACCGGCCGTACGTGTTCGAAACCACCGATTACGGGCGGCACTGGTCGGTGCTCACGAGCGGGCTGCCGGACGATGAGTCCGTGTTCGTGGTGAGGCAGGATCCCGCCGATGCCTCGCTGCTGTTCCTCGGCACGGCGAACAGCGTTTACGCGAGCTTCGATGGCGGCGCGCACTGGTCGCCGCTCGGGGTGAATCTGCCGCACGTGGAAGTGCGCGATCTCGCCATCGACACCCGCGAGGGCGAGGTGGTCGCCGCGACCCACGGCCGCTCGTTCTGGATCCTCGGCGATCTGGCGCTCCTCGAGCAGCTCTCGCACCAGGGACTGCCGTCCAAGGGCTCGACGGCGCTCTATGCGCCGCAGCCCGCATGGCTGACGAATGCCTACGGCCAGAGCCCGAGCGCCGCGCATCGCCACCCGGTGGGCACCAATCCCCCCTTCGGAGCGACGGTGTTCTTCCACCTGCCCGCAAGCTACGACGGCGGGACGCCGGCCAGCCTCGAATTCCTCGACGGCGAGGGTCACGTGGTGCGCCAGTTCACGCTGCACCTGAAGAAGAAGCACAAGAAGCTGCCGGCGACGGTGAAAGACAACCTGCTGCCCTCGCAGGCGCAGCGCAGAGCCGAGGAGAAGCTGACCGCGATCTCCCCGGGCATGAACCGGTTCCAGTGGAATCTGCGCTACGCCGATGCGGTCGATGTGATCGGGTTCGAGCCGCCGGAGAACACCGACGGCCAGACCGCCGATGCGCGCGGCCCCCTGGTCAATCCCGGCGATTACACCGTCGTGCTCCACTACGGCAAGCAGAGCTACCGGCAGACGCTCGCGGTCGCTCTCGACCCGCGCCTGCGGACGACTCCCGCGGCATTGAAGGAGCATCTGGCGCTGCAGCTCGAGCTGCATGGGACGGTGAGCGCTCTCGACCGCACCATCAACGCGGCGATCAGGGCGCGCCAACGCCTCGGGCAAGCCGTCGCGGCCCACAAGGTCGAAGCCTCCCGCGCCGATCCGGCGATCACCGCGCTCGACCGGGCGATCGAGGCGGTGGTGTATCGCCACGTGCGCTCGAGCGAAGGCGACGTGATGCACGAGATGCGCCTGCGCAGCTGGCTCGCCTACCTGCAATCGGACATCGGTCTCGACTACGAGCCGCCGAATCCGGCGATGGTGGCGGCAGTGAGCCAGCTCGAGAAGCAGGCGCGACAGGGCGAGGCCACGCTCGAGGCGGCGACCCGCAAGGCCGAGCGGCTGCTCTAAGGACCGCGAGGATCCCGGGCGCGCGGGTCGTGCCGCGCGCTCGAGGACTGACGGGAGCGATCCGGATGAAACTCGCTGTCGTGACCGGTGCGGCTCAGGGACTCGGCCTGTGCACGAGCGCTCTGCTGGCGCGACGGGGCTTCCGGCTGCTGCTGCTCGATGCGCAGGAATGCCGGGCGGCGCTCGCGAGGCTCCGCGCCGAAGGCGCCGTGGCCGAGGCTCTCAAGGGCGACATCGCCTCGGAGGCGTTCGCCCGGGACGTCGACTCCTGGGTGGCGTCCAATGCGGGCGCCGCGGATGTTCTCGTCAACAACGCGGGCGTGAGCCTCATCCGCCCGGCGGAGGCGACCACCGCGGCCGAGTGGCGGCGGGTGCTGGAGGTGAACCTCCTCGGTCCGTTCCTGTTGTCGAAGGCGCTCGGGTCGCAGATGCTCGCGCGGCGGCGCGGCAGCATCGTCAATGTCGC
>JAKAZP010000180.1 GCA_021815905.1 Pseudomonadota bacterium
CCGGCAGGGGATCTCGGCGCGGGATGAGCTGCTGATGCAGGCGTCGCTGCAGCCGTACGTGGACGGCGCGATCTCCAAGACGGTCGCGCTCGCGCACGATGCGCGCGGCGCAGAGGTCGAGGAGCTCTTCGCCGCCGCCAACACGCTCGGCCTCAAGGGCTGCACGGTGTTTCGCGCCGCGGCCCGACGGGGCGTGATTCGAGAAGTCGCGCGCGCCGAGACCGCCGGCACGGCGCCCGGGGAGTCGCATTGCTGCGCGCTCGAGCGCGAGTGCGACTGACGGGGTTGCGAGGCTTGGGTGCGCGAAAGTCGCCGGAAAGGTTGAATTCAATCGAGGTGTCAGATGTCCCGTTCCATTCGCCACATCCTGGTCGCCGTCAAGGATCCGATGGCCAAGTCTTTGCCGGCCGTCGCCAAGGCGGCCCAGATCGCCGCCGCCGCTCGCGCCGAGCTCGAGCTGTTCCACTCGATCACCACCCCGATCTACGTCGATGGGCTCGGCACGGGAGGGGCGAGCATCGCGCGCATCGAGCGCGAATGGAGTGAGCGCTGCCGGCGCCAGCTCGAGGCGATCGCGGCGCCCCTGCGCGCGCGGGGCGCTCGCGTCACCGTCGCCGTCCAATGGGACTGGCCGGGATACGAGGCCGTCGTACGCCGGGCCGAGCACATCCGGGCAGATCTGATCGTGGCCGAGCGGCACGGCGGGCGACATGTCGCCCCGTGGCTGCTGCGCTTCAACGACTGGGAGCTGCTGCGGCTCGCGCCGGCGCCGGTGCTCATCGTCAAGAGCCGCGAGCCGTACCGGCGTCCCGTGGTGCTCGCCGCCATCGATCCGCCGCACGAGTTCGGCAAGCCCGCGCGGCTCGATCGCGCGATTCTGCTCGCGGCCTCCGCGCTCTCGACGCCGCTCAATGGCCGTCTGCATGCCCTGCACGCCTATCCGGGGCTCACTTCCGGGGTGATCCAGGGATTCGATCAGGCGCTCATCGCCTCCTCGGAAGTCAGCGATCGGTTGCAGCGCAGCGTCACGGCCGCCGCCCGCGCCGGATTCGAGCGCGAGGTCAAGCCGCTCGAGCTCCCTGCCGCGCGCAGGCACCTGGTGGAGGGCGTCGCCCATGACGTCATTCCCGCGATGGCGCGCGATCTCGGCGCCGCCATCGTCGTCATGGGGGCGATCTCGCGCTCGGGACTCAAGCGCATGCTGATCGGAAACACGGCCGAGCGGGTGCTCGATGAGCTTCCCTGCGACCTGCTCATCGTCAAGCCGGCGAGCTTCAAGAGCCCGGCTCAGCACAAGACGCGCGGTGCGCGCGTCACGGTGACGGCGGTGCCTTTTTAGGGCGGCGTCCTTTTCGCCGGCGCGCCGGAGGCGGTCGCGGAGTTCGGCGAGCGACAGTGGCGCCGCCCGAGCGGCAAAATTAGACTGCCGGGATGATGAAAGGGGTGATGTGACGGCTCCCAGGGCCGCGCCGCGCGCCCGGCGCGCCGCGGTGACGCCACGGATCCCGAAGCTCGATGGCCGCGGGCCGCTGTGGCTGCAGATCCGGCGCGCCCTGAGCGCGCCCATTCTGAGCGGCGAGTGGCCGCCCGGCACGCGCATTCCCGCCGAGACCGCTCTGACCGGACGGTTCGGCGCCTCGAGAATGACGGTTCTCAAAGCGTTGCAGAGCCTGGCGAGCGATGGGCTCGTGCGCCGCCGCCGCAGGGTCGGTACCGTGGTGACCTCCCGCGCGCAGGAGCGGCCGGTATTCGAGATCTGGGACATCCCCGAGCTCGTCCGGCGCAGCGGTGCCCGCTACGGCTATCGGCTGATCGAATGCCGCGAGCTCGGCGAGGACGGCGAGCGTCGCGAGCTCCTCGGCATCCCGCAACGCACCCCGGCGCTGTGGATGCGCTGCCTGCACCTGGCCGACGGCAAGCCCTTTCAGCTCGAGGAGCGGCTCATCAACATGGAGGCGGCTCCCGGGGTCTCGGCGCATCCCTTCGAGAGCGAGAGTCCGGGCACCTGGCTGCTCGCGCACGTCCCCTGGACCAACGCCGAGCACAGGATCTCGGCCCTCGAGGCGCCTCCCGAGGTCGCGCGCGCGCTCGAGGTGAGGCCGCGGGCGGCCTGTCTGGTCGTCGACCGGCGCACCTGGAACGGGCGCACTCCGGTCACGCTCGCGCGGCTGTGGCATCCTGGCCTCAAGCACTGTCTGGTCGGCTCCTTCCGGCCCCGAAGCTGAGCCGGGCGGATCCGGCGCATTCGCTTCAGCTCGCCGCGTCGGCGATCTCGCGCAGCGCTCCACGGGCGATGAGCCGTGTGGCGCTGTCGATGTCGGGCGCGAAAAACCGGTCCCGATCGTATCGCCGCACGGCACGGCGCAGGAGCGCGAGCGCCGACTCGAGCGCCCGCGAGCTGCGCAGCGGACGGTGGAACTCGATGCCCTGCGCCGCCGCCAGCCACTCGATCGCGACGATCGCGCGCGCGTTGGCCGCCATGTCGGTGAGGCGGCGCGCGGCGTAGGTCGCCATCGAGACGTGATCCTCCTGGCCGGCCGAGGTCGGGATGCTGTCGGTGCTCGCCGGCGTCGCGAGCGCCCGGTTCTCCGCCACCAGCGCCGCGGCGGTGACCTGCGGCACCATGAACCCGGAGTTGAGGCCGCTCTGCGCGGTCAGGAACGGTGGCAACCCGCTCATCTTCGGATCGATGAGCAGCGCCGTGCGTCGCTCGCTCAATGAGCCGATTTCCGCGACCGCGAGGGCGAGCTGATCGGCGGCGAGCGCCACCGGCTCGGCGTGGAAGTTTCCCCCCGAGAGCGCCTCGCCGTCCGAGGCGAACACCAGCGGGTTGTCCGTGACCGCGTTCGCCTCGCGCACGAGCGTGGCGGCCGCCGATTCGATCACATCGAGGCAGGCTCCCATCACCTGCGGCTGACAGCGCAGCGAGTAAGGATCCTGAACCCGGCCGCACGCGAGATGCGAGGCGCGGATGCGGCTGCCCGCGAGCAGCCGCTTCAAGGAGCGCGCCACCCGGCGCTGTCCGGGCTGGCCCCGTAACACATGGATGCGGTCATCGAACGGCACGTCGCTTCCCTTGAGCGCATCCACCGACATCGCGCCGGTCACCAGCGCCGATCCAAACACGTCCTCGATGGCGAACAGTCCCGAGAGGGCGAGCGCGGTCGAGACCTGCGTGCCGTTCAGGAGCGCGAGCCCCTCCTTCGGCGCGAGCGCGAGCGGCTCGAGCCCGATGCGGCGCAGACCCTTCGCGGCCGGCAGCGTCCGCGCTCCCTGGCGCACGCTTCCCACGCCGAGCAGCGCCGCGGCAAGGTGGGCGAGAGGCGCGAGGTCGCCCGAGGCGCCGACCGAGCCCTTGGCCGGGATGCACGGGTAGGTCTCGGTCTCGAGCAGCCGCGCGAGCGCGAGCAGGGTTGCCGGGCGCACGCCCGAGTAGCCCTGCGCGAGACTGCCGATCTTCAGCAGCAGCACGAGCCGCACCACCTCGTCCGGCAGCAGCGGCCCGACACCCGCCGCGTGGGAGAGCACGAGATTGCGCTGCAGCTCGGCGAGCTGATCGTCCGGGATCCGTGTCTGCGCGAGCAGCCCGAAGCCGGTGTTGACTCCATAGACGGCCTCGCCGCCTGCGATCATGCGATCGACCGTCGCCGCGGAGCGGCGTACGCGGGCGAGCTGCGCCCCGGTGAGGCGCAGCGCGACCGGCTGGGAGTAGGCCGTGCGCAGGGATGCGAGCGAGAACGTCTCGGCGCGCACGGCAGGGCGGCGAGTGGCGCGCGCGGCGCTCAACGCCGGTCTCCGCCGGCTCCGCGCACCATGGGCAGATCGAGCCCGTGCTCGGCGGCGCACGCGATGGCCTCCTCGTAGCCGGCATCGGCATGGCGCATCACGCCCGTGGCCGGATCGTTCCACAGCACGCGCCGGATGCGCCGCTCGGCCGCCCGTGTGCCGTCGCAGACGATCACGACCCCGGCATGCTGGGCGAAGCCCATGCCGACCCCGCCGCCGTGGTGGAGCGACACCCAGGTGGCGCCGCTGGCCGTGTTGAGCAGCGCGTTCAGCATCGGCCAGTCGGAGATCGCATCCGATCCGTCGCGCATCGCTTCCGTCTCGCGGTTGGGGCTTGCCACCGAGCCGCCGTCGAGGTGATCGCGCCCGATGACGATGGGAGCGGACAGCTCGCCGGAGGCCACCATGTCGTTGAAGGCGGCGCCGATGCGATCACGCTGGCCGAGTCCCACCCAACAGATGCGCGCCGGCAGCCCCTGGAACGCGATCCGCGAGGCGGCCATGTCGAGCCAGCGATGCAGGTGCGGGTCCTCGGGAATGAGCTCCTTCACCTTGGCGTCGGTGCGCTCGATGTCGCGCGGATCGCCCGAGAGCGCCGCCCAGCGGAACGGTCCGATGCCGCGGCAGAAGAGCGGGCGGATGTACTCGGGCACGAACCCGGGGACCTCGAAGGCGTCGCGGACACCGTTCTCGTAGGCCACCTGCCGCAGGTTGTTGCCGTAGTCGAATACGGGGATCCCGCGCCGGCGGAACTCGAGCAGCGCGCGCATGTGGGTCGCCATGGAGGTGCCGGCCTCCGCGGCGACGCGCGCCGGATCCGATTTCTGGCGCTCCTCCCACTGCTCGACCGACCAGCCGAGGGGGAGGTACCCGTGCACGGGGTCGTGGGCCGAGGTCTGATCGGTGACGGCATCGGGGCGCATGCCGGAGGCGAGGATCTGCGGCACGAGCTCGGCGGCATTGCCGCAGACCGCGACCGAGAGCGGCCGGTGCGCGCGCGTGCCGTCGGCGATCAGGGCGAGCGCCTCATCGAGCGAGCGGGCCTGGCGGTCGAGGTAGCCGGTCGCGAGGCGCTTGTCGATGCGCGTCTGGCGGCATTCGATCGCAAGGAGCGAAGCCCCCGCCATGGTCGCGGCGAGCGGCTGGGCGCCGCCCATGCCGCCGAGGCCCGCGGTCAGGATCCAGCGTCCCCCGAGCGTTCCCCCGTAGTGCCGCCGTCCCATCTCGACGAAGGTCTCGTAGGTGCCCTGCACGATGCCCTGGCTGCCGATGTAGATCCAGGAGCCGGCCGTCATCTGCCCGAACATGATGAGTCCCTTGCGGTCGAGCTCGTTGAACTTCTCCCAACTCGCCCAGCGCGGCACGAGGTTGGAGTTGGCGAGCAGCACGCGCGGGGCATCCTCGTGCGTGCGGAAGACGCCGACGGGCTTGCCGGACTGGACGAGGAGCGTCTCCTCGGGACCGAGCCGGGTGAGGGCGGCGACGATCGCCTCGTAGCAGTCCCAGTTGCGGGCGGCCTTGCCGATTCCCCCGTAGACCACGAGGTCCTCGGGGCGCTCGGCCACCTCGGGGTCGAGGTTGTTCATCAGCATCCGCAGCGGCGCCTCCGTCAGCCAGGAGCGCGCCGTGAGGGAGGTGCCGCGCGGGGCGCGGATGTCGCGATGCGGGCGGGAGGAGGGCGTGGGCATGGGGCTGACCTCGCGGGAAGCGCCGGACCGGGCTCGGAGCTTAAGTATATACAAAACGCGGACCGCCGCCCCAGGGGGCGCGCAGCGCCCCGCTTGCGGCGCACCCGTCACGGTGCGAGCATGGGGGCGCCATGAAAGTGCGCGCGCGGCACGTTCTCCTCGCGATCGTGGTCGGGCTCATCCTGCTCGCCGTGGCGACCGTCGTGGCGCGCCCGGGCCTGCGTTAGCCGCGAGCCGCCGTGCCGGGAAACTAGCCGGCGAGGAGCTCCCTCA